>JANXSY010000226.1 GCA_025356435.1 Isosphaeraceae bacterium
GAACGTGGTGCCGATGAAGCCGATCAGGCCGGGCACGTCGCGGTGGGTGAAGATAAAGAGGGTGCCGTCGAGGTGGGCGTCGAGCCGGTAAGGGCCAAGCTGGACGAGGCGGATGAACTGCTTGCCGAAGAGGACGGCCGAGGCGATGTAGGTCTTCCGCTCGGTGACGACCTCGGTCTGGATCATCGAGCCGAAGTCGCCGGGGTCGGTCGTCTTCTCCTCGATGATGGTGATCCCGCGCTCTTTGGCCAGGACCTCAGCGTTGACGAGGTTGACCGGCTCGTCGAGCGCCGACTCCATCCAGCCCGCCGCGAAGCTCGCGGTGATGAGCCGGGTGTTCTTGCTCGCGACGTCGCCGCGATAACGCACCGTTGCTCCCTTGACGGTGCCCCGGTCCATCTGGGCGTGGAGCATTCCCATCCGGCGACCGAGGTCGAGATAGGTGCCGATCTCTTCCAGCTCAGCGCGGTCGAGCGTCGGCATGTTCACGGAGAACTTGATCTGACCGCGCCCGAAGAAGTCGGTCAGAAGCCGGGCAGCCTCGACGGCGACGCTGATCTGGGCCTCTTCGGTCGACGCGCCAAGGTGGGGCGTGACCAGTACCTTCGGATGGAGGACGAGCGGGTGATCGGCGGGCGGAGGCTCGGGGTCGAAGGCGTCGATCGCCGCGCCGGCGACTTTGCCCGAGTTGAGGGCGTCGAGGAGCGCCGCTTCATCAATCAGGCCGCCTCGGGCACAGTTGATGAGGCGGACGCTGGGCTTCATCATCCCGATCTCGCGAGCACCGACAAGGTGTCTGGTCTCGGCCGAGAGGGGCGTGTGCAGGGTGATGTAGTCGCACTTGCTCCAGAGGTCGTCGAGCCGGGCAACGCTCTCGACACCCAGGTCCTGGGCACGCTCGGCAGAGAGGAAGGGGTCGAAGCCGACGACCGTCATGTCGAACCCGAGCGCCCGCTTGGCGACGGCCAGGCCAACTCGACCGAGGCCGACGATCCCCAGCGTCTTGCCGCCGAGCTGGGTGCCGGTGAACTTGTTTCGGTCCCACTTGCCCGCCTTCATACTCGCGTTGGCCGGGCCAACGTTGCGTGAGAGGGCGAGGATCAGCGCCATCGTATGCTCGGCCGTCGAGACGGTGTTCCCGCCCGGCGTGTTCATCACGACGATCCCCTGGCGGGTGGCTGACGGGACGTCGATGTTATCGACCCCCACCCCCGCGCGGACGATCACCTTGAGCCGGGGCTGATCCTTGAGGATCTCGGCGGTGAGCTGGGTGCCCGATCGGATCACAATCCCATCGGCCTCGACCAGCGCGGCACGAAGGCCAGCAGGGTCGAGCTTGGTGTTGACCACCACTTCGAGGCCCGGCTGGCTCTTGAGCAGGTCGAGCCCTTCGTCAGCCAATTTGTCTGTCACGAGAACGCGATGCGACACGATACGGCCTCAAGTTAGGCGATGGTCAGGATTGGATCGCGAGTGGTTGGAGTCGATGACCTGAAGGGGCCTTCCTCCGTCCCTCCTTCGATCGAAGCTCGTTCGGCTCGATCGAGGGAGGAACGTGAGTCTTAGCGAGCCACAGCCGACGTGGGGCCGATAAACACCCGCTGCGCTGCTGTCACAGCCTGGCCCGGCTCGACCTCGAAGCCGAGGTCGCTGAGCACCATCTCGAGCGCGGCGAGGCCCGAAATGACGTCAAGCTCGTCGGTATAGCCCATGTGGCCGATGCGGATGATGTGGCCTTTGAGCTTGTCCTGGCCGCCGACGGTCGTGATGCCGAACTTCTTGACCAGGCCATTGCGGATGTCCGAGTCTTTCAGGCCGGCAGGGACGCGGAAGGCGGTCAGGCCCTCGGCGGGACGGGCGCTGAAGAGTTCAAGCCCGAGCGCCTTGATGCCCTCCTGACAGCCCTCGCTCATTCGTCGATGCCGCTCCCAGACGTTCTCGATCCCCTCGGCCAGGATCATCCTCAACGAGGCACGAAGCGCGAGGATCAGGGTGTGGGCGGGAGTGAACGGGGTGTCGAACTCCTTCGCCTTCTTCCGAGCCATCTTGAGATTGAAGTAGAACGAGCGGGATTCGAAAGCGTCGATCTTGGCCCAGGCCTTCTCGCTGACCGAGATGAAGGCCAGCCCGGGCGGCAGCATCAGGGCCTTCTGCGACCCGACGCAGAGGATGTCGACGCCCCAGGCGTCAGTCTGGCACTCCATCGCGCCGATGCCCGAGATGCCGTCGACGGCGAACACGGCGTCGGTCCCGGCGACGATCTTGCCGATCGCCTCAACCGGATGGCCGGTGCCGGTCGACGTTTCGCTCAGCGTCCCCATCACGCAGGCGGCGTCAGGGTGCAGCTTGAGGGCGTTGGCGACCTGTTCGGGGTCGACCGGATGGCCCCACTCGGTGTCGAGGCTGACGGCGTTGATGCCGTAGGCTTTGCAGACGCTGACCCATCGGTTCGAAAAATAGCCGGCGTTGAGGACGATTGCCTTGCCGCCGGGGGGGACGGTGTTGACCACGGCGGCTTCCATCGCCCCGGTGCCCGACGCGGTGAGGATCATCACGTCGTTTTTCGTCCGGAACACATCCTTCAGACCGGCCGTGACCTCGGTCATGACCACCTTGGCCTCCGCCGAGCGGTGGTGGATCACCGGGCGGGCCAGTTCGAGCAAGACCTCTTCGGGGACCGGCGCCGGTCCCGGGGTCATCAATCGCGGCTTCCTCATCGTCGATGTCCTCGATCTCTCTGGCGGAGCGGGGCGGTTGCGGAACCCCCGCCGATTGGCCTGGCCTGACGGGGAGTCGAAGCGACTAGTTTACCCTTCCGACCCCGCTTCGGGGAGAGGCGTTCGCGCGGGGGTCGTCTTGTAGACGCCCTCGGCGTCGAACACCGGGGTTGCGATCACGGCCAACGAGCCGTCTTCGGCTACCTCGCGGAAGAAGCAGGATCGATATCCCTCGTGGCAGGCCCCGCCGACCTGGCGGGCACGGATCAAGAGCACGTCGCCGTCGCAATCGAGCCGGATCGACTCGACATACTGGACGTGGCCTGAGGTGCCCCCCTTGTGCCAGCTTGACTGTCTCGACCGCGAATAGAAGTGCGTCTGGCCCGACTCCAGGGTCCGCCGGACCGCTGACTCGTCCATCCAGGCGAGCATCAAGACCTCGCCTGACGCCGAGTCCTGCACGATCGCGGGGACCAGGCCGTCAGCCGTCCACTTGAGCTTCGACAGGAGGGGGAGTTCGCTGACCTCGGGCGGCATCGATTCCTCGTGCGATTGGGGACGGAGATCAGGCGTCGAGCCCGTGCAGCAGGCCTTCAGCCTCGCGCCCGGCTCGTTCGTCGCCGAGACGTTGGGCCTGTTCGATCGCAAGTTCGGCGAGCCCCCGGGCGTGCTCGGGGTGGCCATTATCGAGGAGCGTGGCGGCCGCGTCGATGGCGACCCATGCCGGTGACTCGGAGTCGTCAATCAGCGACTGATAGACCCGAACCGCCTCGTCGGGTTCGTCGGTCCTCGCCAGGAGTTCGGCCTTCCATGTCGCGAAGACGCGAGCACGTCGGCCCTCATGGAAATCCCGATCGATCTCGGCCGCCCGGTCGATCCAGGCGAGAGCCTCAGATGAGTCGTCTTTGGCGAGCGCCAGGCGGACCAGGGGAGCGAAGATTGTCTCGAGGTCAATCCGTGCGATCAGGGCCGGTTCACGCTCGACGAGCGGGATGGCGAAGCGGGCGGTCCGGTCGTCGTCGCCAAGGGCGGCGGCCGAGCGGAAGGCGTCGGCGAGGGCGTAGTCGTCAAGCGCCTCGGGTGAGATCGCGTCGAGGTCGGGACCGCTCATGCAGCCCTCGTCGATCGCGTCGACCGCCTCCGGGTACTTGAGCGGCAGGTCCAGCCGCTTGCGGAGCCGGTCGAAGGGGTAGCCTTGATAGAGTTCGATCGAGGCCGGTCGCGCGGCCAGCTCTTCGCGGACGGCGATCATCGCTTCGAGCTTGGCCCGCAAGGCCGTGTCTCCGCCCGACGCGACCCGGCCGGCCTTCAACGGCGTCTCGCCATTGAGGCCGACGAACGGGCGGTTGATCCAGCGGTTCTCGTAGTAGTCTTCAACGTTCTCGCGATAGAGCCGTCGCCGCGATTGGTCGTCAACCCACTCGGGGAGCCGGATCGTCCAGACGGCCGCGTCGAGAATCGCTAGAGGCAGGGGGTTGCGGGTCGGGGTCGGGTCAAGGCCGAGGTCGCTGAGCGACGCGAGCACGGGGATCAGGCCCTCGAAGCTCGGCAGGGACAGCTTGAAGACCAGGTCCGACGCGAAAACAATCGCGAGGACGCGCGGGAGTTCGTCGAGCCGAACCTCGCCCTCGTGCGGTCCGGGCATCGGGCGGCTGAGCCATTCGTCGACCGTGACGTCACGACGCGACGGGTCGACGGCGGGGTCGACGGGAGACGGGAGACGACGAAGCACGGCGCGGCTGGCCAGTGCCTCGTAGAGCCGATCCGGCTCGCCTGAGCCTGTGAGGTCGATCGCGTGGCTGAAATCCTCCGCGAGGGCCTCTGCGCCCGCCCCCTGCCGGAGAACTTCGGCAAGCTTCCAGGCAGCGACGGCCCGATCGAAATCGGACCCCGCCGTGAGCCGGACGACCTGGTCGAGGGCCTCGATCGCATGGGCGTTCTGGCCGAGCCAGGCAAGGCAGAGGGCGAGATTTTCGGCAGCGTCGGCGTCGGTCGGGTCGTCTTCGGCGAGCCTCGCGAAGGCCTCGGCGGCGGCGGTGAGGTCAGAGAGGTCTCGACCCCCGAACCCGTCGTCCCATCGCAGCCGACGCGCCTCATCGGCAGGCGTGCGGAAGCGATATTCGACGCGGGCCGACTCAGGGAGTTCGGTCGCGGAGGAGAGCCCTTCGAGGGCCTTGAGGGCGGCCGTCTGGCCCGGATCGATCCGGACCGCGCGTTGCCAGCAAGCCCATGCGGCGAGTGGTCGATGGAGGAATAAGTGCCCCCAACCCTCCTGAACGAGGGCGGAGGGGGCCTTTTCCTCCCGGATTTCGGTCATCGATTAGCGTCCGGGGATGATCAACTTCGGCTTGTCGGGTCCGCCAGGGTTCTGCGAGGGTGAGCCGGGCGTCCAGATCCCGCCGGACTGGCCGCCCGACGCGGCTTCCGGGGTCCAGATTCCCCCCTTGGTGGCGGCGACGCCGAGCTGTCCTGAGGCGGTCGTGACGCGCGGGCCATACTCTGCCATCAGCGCCTGGAGGGCACGCGGGTCAAGGAGATAGTCGCCCGGCACGTCGGGGTTAGGGGCCATCCGGATCAGGCCCATCTGGAGCAGGCTCATCATGAGCGACTGACTCGCCGCCTGGTTCTCTCGGTAGCGTTCGAGCACGATCGCTAGCTCGGGCACCCACGTCTCGGGCGTCTCGTGGCGGGCCTTGAGGCCGATCTCGAGCATGTCCCACGCCGGCGCGTTGGCCATCCGATGGGCGGCGGGCTCGACCTTCCGGCCTACCTCGATCTTGCGGAACGCCTCGTCGTAGCGGTCGCGACTCGCCTCGAAGTTGGCCAATTCGGTGTAGACGGCCCGGACCAGGCCCTTCGACGCGATGAACTCCGGCCGCGCGGCGAGGGCGTGCGCCGCCCGCTCGATCGACCCATTGAGCCCGACCGTCTGCGACCTCAGGAAGAAGGTGAGCAACGCCGCGTCACCGAGTCGTTCGGCCGGGACATAGGCGAAGCGGGAGAATGAAAGGGCCTCGACATCGACCGTCTCGGGGTCGATTTCGGGCTCGGCGGGGATATTCAGCGAGGCCCGCATCGCGGCCATGTCGATCGGCGACCGGCTGAGTTCCTGCTGATACTCGAACTGGCAGAACGCGGCGCGGAGCGGCACCTCGGCGTCCCGGGCCTGGGCGGCCTGGCGGGGCGTCCGGCCGTCGAGATACGGGAGCTTGAGGCCTGGCCAGACGTCGCGGATCAGCCTCGCCTGTTCCTCGTCGGTGAGCCGACGAAGCTGCACTGGGCCAGCACCCTCAGGGGGATACCACTCCCAGGAGAGGGCGAGATTGTAGCGGGAGGTTGTGCCGAGCACCTTCGTCTTGGGATGCGCGGGGGGAATCGACGGCCCGGCGAGTCCTGTGAGCCGCGAGCTGAGGACATCAAGCTTGCCGTCGTCGTCGCCTTCAAGTGCGACGATCTCGCGGCCAACGGCCACCCGTCCCAGGATCTTCGGCAGGTCTCCGACTTTCAGGTTCGTCCCATCGCCCGGCGGGAGGGCGAGGCGGTCGAGCAGGATAAAGTGGTCGACCTCGGGCGAGTCAGGGTCGGTCGGGTCGATCGGTCCGCGTTCGTCCTCGGCGATATCCGCCTGGTCCCGCAGGGTTGCGAGCAGGGCGTCGCGATTGCGGAGCGGCCAGATGAGCTGAACGTGCTCGACCTTGTCGGCCGACTTGGCTGGCGTGATTAACTGGCAGAGGGCTTCGAGGTCAACGGCCTCGGCGGAGTTGCCCATCTTGGCGACGGCGAGGCGAAGGTAGTGCGAGGCCGGGGCGTCTTCCGCGAGCCAGAGGCGGCAGAGACCGAGGTTGCGCTCAGCCTCGGCACCGGGAAGCTCGTGCGAGAGCAGTTCGAAGGCAGCGGCGGCCGACGACCAGAGCCCCTTCTCGGCCCAGCCGAGGGCCTCAGCGAACCGCTTTGCCCCCTCAGGGTTGAGGCCGGTCGGCGTCGCCGAGAGCGTGAAGGTCGTCTTCTGCCAGGGCATAACCCCGGCGTTGCTGAGGATCGAATTCTCGACCGACGAGAGGCGATCGGCTTCGGCATCCTGCGCCGTCATCGTCCGGGCGAGGCCGAGGTGGGCGAGCGCGGACTGATAGTGGCCGATCCGGGCGAGCAGGCTGCCGGTGATCGCGATCATCCCCGCGAGGCCGTGACGCTCGGCATCGCTGACGGTCGCGAGGGCCTGTTGGAGCTGGCCGATCCCCGCGAGCGGACCTTCAGTCTCAAGGACGCAGCGGACGAGGAGCGCCTGCGCCGCGATGTGCTGCGGCTGTCGCCTGAGCAGTTCGCGGAGCGTTGCCTTGGCCTCTTCGGGCATTTCCTGACGGATCTGGAGGAGCGACTTGCGGATCAGCAGCCAGGCATTCGCGGGCTCCTTGCGCAGTCCCTCGTCGAGAACGTCAAGAGCGGCCTCGTTCTGGCCGGTCTCGTAGAGTCGCTGGGCGCGGTCAGCGTACGACTCCATCTTGTGGCAGCACCACTTGAATTTCTCACCGCTGCCACACGGACACAAGGCATAGGGATCGACGCCCGCCATCACTCGCCGTCCTGATAGAAAAGGTGCGTTCGCACGTAGTTCGCGAGGTGTCAGAGTAGCAAAAGCCCGGTAGCGGCGTCTATCCACGTCGATCCCCGGCCGGCGATCAGGCGAGGAACTCAGACTCGCTGATCGGGGGCGACGCGGCGGGGGGCTTCGACTTCGGCTTATAGAAGAAGCTGGCGACGACGACAAGGCCCATCCCGCCCCAGAAGACCCACTCGTTCATCTCCAGCGGAAGGCCGAAAGCCCATCCGGGCACTCGGGCCAGCCAGGCCGGGGCCGTGCCGGGAGGATGCAGAGCGTGATGGAGTCCGCCGCCGACGAGCTTCACGCCGATCCAGGCGACGAGATAATAGGCCCCGGTCGCCAGTCCCGCGAACTTGTCGAGCAGGATCAGGAAGTAGCCCGCGACGAACCGCATCGCCACGATCCCGAGGATGCCGCCGAGATAGACGATCAGCAGCGTGAGCGTGACCGGGAAGCCGAAGGCCTCGAACACGACCCGCCGGCCGATCTCCGCCGGTATCCCCCCAGCCATCGCGACCGCCGCGACGATCGAGTCAATCGAGAAGGCGATGTCGGCTACCTCGACGCCGATCACCGTGCCCCAGAAGCCGCCGCCGAACCGCGAGGTCTTGCCGTGCTCGTCTTCGCCGTCGGAGAACACGAGATGGGCGATCGCCAGGTAGAGGAGGTAACAGCCCCCCACGACCTTGAACGCCCAGTATTCCAGGAGCTTCGACGCGAAGAGCACGGCGATCAGCCGGAAGGCGAACGCGCCGAAGATGCCAAAACGCAAGGCCCGTTTCTGTTGCTCGCGCGGGAGGTGCCTGACCATCACCGCGAGCACCAGGGCGTTGTCCGCGCTCAGGAGCCCTTCCAGGAACACGAGCGTCAGAATCGTCCCCGCGATCAGGCCGAACTGGGCGATATTTAAGCCCCACATGCGGGGGAACTCCTCGACTTAAAGGGCAGTTCTATCAATGGTGAGCGCCGATGCGGTCGAATTACGGAGAAGTCAAGCTAACAAAGTCTTGTAGAGTTGACGACCCTCATGTCAATCTTGAGAGATCGGGCAGTGTCGGCATGATGACCTGCAAGTGATTCGGTCGCAGCGGGGTTTCCTTCGACGGCATGGGAGGATAGGCGCGTTGCAACCTCCGAGATTGACGGTCCTGGGTCTTGCCGCGACCATTCTCTTCTGTGCCGGAGGCGTCTCGGCCCAGACGCCGGCCGCACCAGCGAAGCCCCCCGCGAAGCCGTCAGCGAAGCGAGATGTCGAGCCGAAGGTGCTCTCGGCCGAGGAGTCGGCGAAGCGGGCACGCGGGTCGTCGTTCCTCGGGGGCGGCGAGGCCGATCGTTACGGCGATTTGGTGCCGTTCTCTGAGCTGCCGCCCTGGAAGCAGGCGAGCTTTTATGGGGTGCGAGCCAGGGCCCAGACTGTGGTCTTCGTCGTCGATTGCTCGGAAAGCATGGCCGACGACTCGTGCCTCATCCGCGCCAAGCGAGAGCTAAGACGCAGCGTCGCGAGCCTTCAGTTCCCCCAGAAATTCACGGTGATCTTCTACAACGAAGAGCCGATTCCAATGCCGGGCCTCGTGCCCAGGTCGGTCGATACCGGTACCAAAGACCAGTTCTTGCACTGGCTCCGGCTGATCGAGCCCGACGGCGGCACCGACCCGCGCGGGGCGATGCAATTGGCGATCGGGATGAACCCCGACGCCATCTATCTCCTCTCTGACGGACTCTTCCCCAACGGCACGTCTGAGACGATCGCCGACCGGAACAGGAAGAAAATCCCGATCCATTGCATCGACCTCTCGGGAGGAGAGGGGGGTGAGCACCTCAGGCGGATCGCCAAGGATTCCGGCGGCCAATATGCCGCGCGGTCGCGATAGTTGGCCCGATCAGATTCGGCAGGGCCCGGGAGAGGAGGGCCGAACCTTCGGGACCGGAGCGGGCTTTAGCGGATGATCCGGGAGCGATAGCTATCGAGCCAACCCTTCGCACTTGCGGCGAGGTCGGTGAACGTGGCGTTAATCTTGGCGAGGTCGGGGGTGCCGGCCTTTTCGAGTTCCATGCCTTTGCTGACCAGGCGTTCGGTCTCGCCGGTCCACAGGTTCGTCGCGAAGCCGTTCGCCATCGCCGAGTAGTACCAGACGCGGGCGTCGTTCGGCGAGCCTTCCTGAAGCTTCGCGAACAGGTCTTTCGCTGCGGCAAACTGCGACTTCTTGAAGAGGTCAGCCGCCTTGGTGAAGTCGGCGTCGGTGTTGGCGGCGGGGGCCGTCGATGCGACCGTGGCTGCCGGGACGGAGGTCGCTTCGGAGAGCGCCTTGACCTTCGCCTGGAGCGCGGAGACGTTGGCCTTCTCGGCGGCGAGGGCCTTCTCAAACTTACCGGTCTGCGCGGTGATGGCGTCGAGCTTCGCGAGCAGGTTGGCCTGGCCCGCCGTTGCCTTGCTGAGCTTCTCGTCGAGGCCCATGGGGGCGGCGTCGATCCGCTTGGCGATCGCGTCAATCTTGGCGTCGAGCGGCTTGAGGTCAGGAGCCGGCTCGGGCTTCGGCATCGCGGCCATTTGCTTCTGGACGTCGTCGAGTTTCTTGGTCATGCCATCGACGTCGGCCTTGATCGCGTCGACTCGCGTGGCCAAAACCTTGGGATCGTCAACGACCGGGGCCGTCACGACGGCTGTCGGGGCCGCAGGGGCTTCGGCTGGGGCGGGGGGCTGCTGGCCGGAGACCATCGAGATGCCGTACGCCGAACCCACGAAGAGGATTCCGGCGATCAGGGCTAGACCGATCCCGGCGACCGGCGAGGCCAAATAGATGCCACCGGACTGGCTCGGTACGTAGGATTGCGCGTAATCCTGGCTGAACGACTCGGCCTTTTCGTCAACCAGAGGGTCGTGGCCCCGCTCGCCCCGAAGGTCGACATATTCCCCGGCGTACACCTCGGCCGGGTGGTCGATGTGCTTAGCGGGGTCGAACGATTCCTTGGGCGGGATGTGCTGGTCCGGCTCGAACGAATCCGGAAAATCTGAAGGTTCAGACATTGCTTGAGGTCCCGATGGTGCCGTCCGCCCGGATCGACGCAATCCGGCGACTCGGCCCGACCTGCGTGCCAGGACAACAGGCTACTCCGAACCTCGCAATTCCTCAACATGTTGCCGCGGCGCGTGATGAATCTCGTCACTGACCGGCCGAGAGCGACCCGCCGGGGCTGCCTCGGATCGACATGCCAGCCGGCAACGGGCGTGCCGCGACCAGGAACCCCCTCGCGTGCAGGTCGTCACGCAGGCGGCGATAGAGCGGATATCCGTCGGGATAGATCCAGAGGGTAATCGTCGCGGTCGACGGGTTGATCCGGTGGGTGATCCGGCCGTAGACCGACGCGGGCGAGACCGTCGTCTCGAAGGTCTCGCCCCGAAGGTCGTTCTCCGGCACGATCTCCCACCCGCGTAACTGGAGCGAGACCTCGCGCATGTCGAGGCTCTCGGCTAGTGACTCGGGCATCGCCAGGCCCATCTCGTACCGCATCGAGAACTCGCCGACCGGCCCGACCACCCCGACCATCGACCGGTTCCGCCCGGCGTTCATCCGAAGCCGCAGCCGGACGTCGGACTTGATCATCTCAGTGAACTTGTCGATGTCGACGTAGGCAATACGGTCGCGACGGATCTCGAAGTGGTATTCCTTCCCCTCGATCGGCTTGGCCACCGCGCTCTTGTCCATCAGCGCCTTGGCCTTCGGGCGGGGGGCGTTGTCGAGCGTGGCCAGTTCGCCTTGAAGCTTCTTGATCTCCCAGCGAGTCGTGGCGACCCGGTTCGCCGCCCGCTCGATTCGCGCGGAGGGGTCTTTCACCTGATAGGCGAGGGTCCGGCTTGCGTTCGCGTCGCGTGCCGCGTCGAGCGCGGCCTTGCGGAGGGCGAGGCCCGCGTCGGCGAGTCGGGCCTCGGCCTCAGCGCGGGCTCGGGTCGCGGCGTCGAGCGCGTCCTCAGCGCGGGCGATCGCCGCGCGGTCTGGCTCAACCTTGGGCGGAGGCGTCGGTTCGGGCGTCGGCACCGGCTCGACGGGGGGAGCGGGAAGCTTCGCGACGACCTCCGGCGGTGCCGGTGGGGCATAGATCGGCGGCGATGGTTTCGGCTCGACCCGGCCACCAAACCCGATCCAGGCGAGTAGCGCGAGCGTCCCGCAGAGGCCGATGAGCGGCCCGCGTATCGAGTGCGACGGCCTTGAGCCTTGTCCGTGGTCGGTCATTTCCAGGCGTCCGTGGAGAAGAGGCGGAGCGGCTCGCCGTCAGAGACCTGGAACGAGGTCGGCCAGTCGATCCCCGTGAAGACCACCTGCGCTCGCGCCGCGGTATAGGTCTGGTGTCCGCCCTGCTCAATGATGTATCGGATCGAAGGCTCAACCGTCGTCCCCGGCTCGGCCTGCTCTTTCTGGCGAACGAGCGCGCGGAGCTGGCCGCTCAGCAGGTCTTCTTTTGACTTGAGCGTGGCGGCCGTCACTCGGTAGTTGCCGGGGTGCACTGAGACTCCCTGCGGGCTGCACGCGACGACGAACTCCATCGCCCGGGCGGGGCGGGTCGTGCCGCCGAACCGAGAGGGTTGACCGCCACCCCCTCCGCCCGCGCCGGGGCTGCCTACGCCACCGGCCTCGCCGCCCTGACCTGGCGAGCCCGATCCGCCCCCGGCCTCGCTCCGGCCGTTCCCTCGACCGGAAGCACGAACTTCGCCCGTCGTCCCGCCGCCTTGACCGGGAGGGCGGGACATCCCATTCGCGTCGCCCCCAGATGAGGTGTTCGCCAAAGAACCTGGATCGCCGGGTTGACCGCCCTCGGACGCGTCTCCGCCCGGACCGCCCACCCCGCCCCGCGACGACTCGCCGACCCCTCGACCTCCCGAGACCCCGCCCTGGCGGCCTGCGAGCTGGCCCCGATCGGTCCCGGTTGGCGACCGATCGCCCACTGCCCCCTCGACCGTCCCGTCTCCGCCGACCCCTCGGCCTCCTGAGACCCCGCCCTGGCGGCCCGCGAGCTGGCCCCGATCGGTCCCGGCTCGCGACCGATCGGCCGCCGATCCCGGGGTCTCGCCCGTTCCATTCGAGAGGCCGCTCCCGCCGAGTGCCCGATTCCAAACTTCGGCCGACATTCCGGTTCGACCGCCGCCCGATGGCCCCGGCTTCGCGGTCGACTTCCCGGGTTCGTTGCCGTCGCCGCCCTCAATGCCGGGGACGAGTCGATCGAGCGGCGCGCCCAATCCCGCATATCCTCCGGACATTTCCGACCGGCCGTGTGCCTCGTCCATGCCGGGCGCGCTCTTCGGCCAGGTGAAGGCGTTGTCGACCTCCTCTTGAGTCGCCCGACCCGACCCGGCGCCACGGTTGGGACCTTCGCCCCGGGGCGTGCCGAGGTCGGCGAAGGAGTCGTTGCCCGTCGAGGCAGGGGGGGGCGAGCCGTCCCAGGTCGAGGGCTGGTCGAGGTCGGGAACGTCGATGGCCCAATCGGGGTCGGCCAGTTCGTAGCCGAAGGCGATGCCCAGCCGTTCAAGTCGGGTTCGCGCCTCATAATAGGCCCGGATGCCGTCGGGCCGGATGATGAAGAAGATGTAGGGGACGATGTCGGCCCCGTCCGGCCCGGCCTGACGCTGGATGCGGACGGCCTCGCGGGAGATCGCTGCGGCGAAGGGGCTGACCCTCATGGTCAACGTCGTGGACAGGTCGCTCAGGCCGAACGTCGGGCCATTCGGCCGGAGTGTGACCGACTCATCCTTGCATTCGAGGACGATTGGCCTCTGCCAGGTGCCGTTCGGTCCCTTGTGGGGCAGGACGGCATAGCTCGGCCGGGCGCGGTCGCTTTCGAGCGTCTTCTTGAGACCGTCACGCCGACGGGCCAGGGCGTCGCGCTCCATGAACGCGGTCTCGACCAGCGACTCCCGACGTCGGGCGTCGGCAGCGCGGGCTTCGAGCTGACTTCGCGTGAGGGTAAGGCCGCGTTTCCATCGCTCGGATTCGGCCTTGGCGGCGCGGGTCGCGGCGTCGATCGCGGCGACCTGGCGGTCGGAGCGGACGGTCTCGAGCCGCTGCTCGGCCTCGGCCTTCGCGAGTTCGGCGACGATCGGCTTCGTCGGATCTTCGGGTGCCGGGGCCGGTGCGGGCTTGGGCGCGGGGGGCGCTGGCAGCGGCTTGGGGGCCGGTGCCTCGACGACCTTGACCTCGGGAACCGACGCGGCGACGACGACCATCGCGGGGCGGGGGGCCTGCGGGCGTCGATGCACGGCGATCACTGTGACGAGCGTCGCGGCCACGCAGCCGAAGATCAGCGCGACCGCGAGGGGCTCGACGTTGAAGACTCGCCGAGGGCGATCCATCGTCCTAGCCTCCCGTGCGTCCTGAGATCGACCCCGTCTCGACGACACCGGTTAGAGGTGCCGATCGGCGGGCGGGGCGACCCGCACATAAGGCTTATCGGATCACTCGGACGCCGGTCTTGAAGCCGGAAGCCCCGGCGACGGCCGGGAAGCGTGGTTCCTCACCGTGGGCGCGGGAAATGCCGCCTGTGCCGGATGAGGCGTCAGGGTTCGGTCCGACGCCCGCCGGACCATGTTCGAGGTCGAATGCCCCTCGACGAGCGGGATGAGCACGAGCCGGCCCCCGGACGCCTCGACGACCTCGCGGCCGACGACTTCCTCGGGCCGATAGTCGCCGCCCTTGACGAGCACATCGGGCAGGATCGCTTCGATCAGCCCGAGCGGCGTGTCGTCTTCGAAGAGCGTCACCGCACTGACCGACTCGAGTGCCGCGAGCACCTCGGCGCGTGAGGTCTCCGGGTTGATCGGGCGAGACGGCCCCTTGAGCCGCCGCACGCTCTCATCGTCGTTGAGGCCGACGATGAGGTAGTCCCCCAGGTCGGCAGCCTTGCGAAGCAGCCTCGTGTGGCCGACGTGAAGCAGGTCGAAGCATCCGTTGGTGAAGACGATCTTCTGGCCGATATCGCGGCGGCGCTTCACCTCGGACAGCAGGCTCGCGCGGTCATAGACCTTGCCCGATCCCCCTTCCTGGTGCTCGATCAGGTCGCGGAGAATCTCTTCGCGAGACAGGAGCGCGACGCCGATCTTCTCGACTTCGAGGCCCCCCGCGACGTTCCCCAGCGTGGCGGCCTCGTCATAGTCGGCCCCGGCGGCGAGGCAAAGGCCGACGATCGAGAGGACCATGTCCCCCGCGCCGGTGATGTCATAAACCTGCCGAGGTCGGGTTGGCACGATCTCTGACCGGCCGTCGGAACGGACGAGGGCCATCCCGTCGCGATCGAGGGTGACAAGCACCGACTCCATCCCGAGGTCTCGAATGAGCTTGCGTCCGATCACGATCGCGTCGTCGGGGCACGCGATCGTCATCCCGGTCGCGAGCTGGGCTTCGAGCCGGTTCGGCGTCATGCAGTGGACGCCTCGATAGCGCGAATAGTCGTCCGATCGAATCGGATCGGCGATGACTCGCACTCCGGCGACCCGGCAGGCGTCGATCAGCTTGCGGAGCAGGCTCGGCGTGCAGATCCCCTTGTCGTAGTCGGAGATCAGGACGATATCGGCCGCAGCGATCTGATCGCTCAGGCCGTTGGTGATCTCCAGCTCCGCAACGGCCGTGATCGGGCTGCGGACCTCGTAATCGACCCGGATCATCTGCTGGGGGTGCCGGTCCTGGGCGCGACCGATGTATCGTTCTTTCAGGGTCGTCGGCCGGTCGTCGAGCGAGATGACAGGGCCGTGATCGATGCCCTGATCGTGGAGGAGCTGGCGGACCAGATCTCCCTCGCGGTCGTGCCCCACGCCGCCAACGAGCGTAACCTTGGCCCCGAGCGCGGCGAGCATCGTGGCGACGCTCGCAGCCCCGCCGAGCCGATGCTCGCGATGATCGGCGCGCAGGAGGGGCACAGGGGCCTCCTGGCTGATGCGCTCGGCATATCCCCAGACGTAGCGGTCGAGAATCAGATCTCCGACCACCAGGATGCGGGGGCTTCCTAGCGACTGCACGCGGCGGATCAGGTCGAAGGCCATGCGGCGGTCCTCCTTGACCGCAGATGGAAGGGGCCACGCACGTCGATCCGACGGCCGACCCCGAATCTCTCGACCCGACAGAGTAGCGGCTCACACATCGGCGTCAAGCCGGGTTTGAACCAGGAGGATGGCCAAGTCGGAAATCCTTGGGACATTTTGGGTGGCACCGATACTTAAACCAGTTAGGATCGACAGCCAGACAGGTGTCCAGTCTCCTTGTCGGCACAATTCCCCGGTTCAAGAGTCAGTGCTACCCATTCGCGGCGATCAGCCCTTTTCGGTCACGCGCTTGGCCTCGACGTCGCGGTTCTGCTTCTCACCGTCGCGCTCCCACTCGACCTTGAGCTTGAGCGTGTCGCCCTCGACCTTGCCGGTGTACTTGAAATCCATCTTGTTGCCGTTGAACTCGCGGACGACGTGGAACGAGACGACCCCGTCTTTGACGCTGCCGTCGCTGATGTCGGTCTTGCCGCGGGGGTTCTCGATGTCGCCGGTGAGCTTGTCACCCTCTTGCTTGACCTTGAGGGTTATCTTCATTTCCTGGTCGTTCCGCGTCTGCGTCCAGGTCCAGGTGCCGGCCACCTTGGCGTCGGCCGCGACCGCACCCTGCACTAAGCCCGCGATCATGCCGAAGGCGGCGAGACCGACCCACATCCGCGATGGAATCGTCATGGCGAAATCTCCCGGTTGAAGAACCTCTCGGACCGGCACAGCGCAACGGACATCCGTCGACCAGTCCGACCCGGCTGAAAGAGTCTCAGAATCGGCGACGTTTCGCGAGGTTCTGCCCCCAAAATCTTGGAACAAACGCGACATCCCTCATCGAACCTGTGTCGGTGGCCTGGCGAGACCCGGCGGCTTGCGTTATCCTAGCGATTGGGCTCGGCGGGCCGGCGCGAGACCCTGGCGTCCGGCACATCCCGAGGTCGAGGGGGGTGCGTGGCGGCCGTCTTTTTTATGAGCGAAGACTATCGCGAGAGTCTCGCCTACCTCTACGCCCGCCTCGATTACGAACGTCTCGGCATGCCTCGCACGTCGGCCGACCTTCGGATCGGGCGGATGCGCCGCATCCTTCGGGCGCTCGACGACCCCCAGGACGGCCTGGCAATCGTCCACATCGCTGGGACGAAGGGCAAAGGCTCGACCGCCGCGATGATCGCTTCGGTCGCCCGTGCAGCGGGGTTGCGGACCGGCTTGTTCACCTCGCCCCACCTCCATCGGGTGGAAGAGCGGTTCCGCGTCGACGGCCGTGACCCCTCGCAGGCCGAATTCGCTGCACTCGTCGCGGCAGTCCGACCCGTCGTCGCGCGGCTCGACCGCGACGATCCCCACTTCGGCGAGGGGGACGAGGCGACGTTCTTCGAGATCACCACCGCGATGGGCCTGATCCACTTCGCCCGGGCGCGGGCCGAGCTGGTCGTGCTCGAAGTCGGAGTGGGGGGGCGGCTCGACTCGACGAACGCCGTCCGGCCGATCGTAACGGTCGTGACCACAATATCGCTCGATCACACCAGTCTGCTCGGCTCAACCCTCGCCGCGATCGCCGCCGAGAAGGCGGGCATCCTCAAGCATGGCGTGCCAACGGTCAGCGGCGTCAGAGGGGCCGAGGCGGCCTCTGTCATCGCCCGAGTCGCCACGCAGCGCCGATCACGCCTCCATGCTCTCGACATCGATTTTCGCTATCAATATGAACCCCCCACACAGCCTCTGGCTAGGCCGGCCGCCGGTCGCGTTGAGGTCGAGACGTGGCGATCCGATTGGGGCCTGATCGACCTCCCCCTTTTCGGCGAGCACCAGGCGCTGAACGCCGCGGTCGCACTGGCGACGCTCGACGTGGTCGAGGAGCAAGGGATCGCGATCGATCACGCGGCCGTTGCCCGGGGATTCGCCACACTCGACTGGCCGGCCCGGGCCGAGATCATTGGCGAACGCCCCTGGTTCGTGATCGATGGTGCCCACAACCCGGCCTCGGCCACAGCGCTCGGCGAGACGATCCGCGCCTGCTTCCCCCCGGGGCCTCGAACCCTGGTCTTCGGCTCGACCCGCGAGAAAGATTTCCGGTCGCAGTTGGAGGCGCTCCTGCCGTTGTTTGATACAGTGATCTGCACTCAATACGCTAACAATCCCCGAGCCCTTGGTCCGGTCGAGGCGTCGACCGTGGTGTCCGAACTCGGATTCGATCCTCCCCGCGTCGAGCACGACCTGGGACAAGCCTTGGCCCTGGCCCGAACCTTGACCCCCGCTGACGGTCTGATCTGCGTGACCGGCTCCCTGTTTCTCGCCGCCGAGGCACGCGCGATCCTCCTCGGCCTGGACGCTTGAAACCAACCAACCAGGCACGGAGCTCGACGCGACCATGCCCATCGCACAACTGCTCCTGGTCGGCTTCGGTCTCGGCGGCCTGGCGTTTGGGGCGGTCGTTCTGATCGTGCTTCGGCTTCGGTTGCGGTCGATCCAGCCCTGCCCTCAATGCGGCAAACGCTCAACGCGCACGCTCATCGATCACCAGACGGGGCCTGCTGGCCTGCGGCCGAGGACGTTGGTCTATCAATGCCAGTCGTGTCTCGGCTCGATGAGCTATGCGAGGGAGTCGACCGGTCGGGAATTCTGGAAGCCGATCGACGTACAGGGCCACGGGCCATCGCGGTTGAGTTCTTAATCCATTGACGAGAGATACTTGATGAAATCGTCTGCTTGGTTGCGGGTCGGAGCGATCCTGGGCGGCCTCGCGGTCGCGGCCGGGGCGTTCGGGGCACACATGCTGGAGAAGCAGCTCTCGCCGAGGATGTTGCAGGTCTTCGAAACCGGCGTCCGCTACCAGATGTTTCACGCCATCGCGCTGCTGGTCGTGGGGATGCTCGGGGTCATCGGGGGCGAGTCGCGTGCCCTCAAGACGGCGGGCTGGGCGTTCCTGGTGGGGACACTCCTGTTCTCGGGGAGTCTCTATGCGTTAGCCTTGACCGAGATCACCAAGCTCGGGGCCGTCACACCGCTCGGCGGGGTCGGGTTTCTCGCGGGGTGGGTCGCGCTGGCGTTCCATCGCGTCGGGTCGAAATCGGCCATCGGGCCGGATCGTGGACTATGAGCATGTCGACTTATATCGTGACCGTGACGGCCATCGACTGCGTGGGCATTGTCCACTCGGTCACGGGGACACTCCGCGATCACGGCGGGAATATCCTCGAACTGTCGCAGACCGTCATGCGTGACTACTTCACAATCATCCTCGCCGTCGAGTTTCCCGAGCCCAGGAACACCCGCACTCTGAGCGCGGCGATCATCGCCAACGGTGCGAAATTTGACCTCAATGTCGAGGTGATCGCGGCGGGTACTCCGACGCATGTCGCCGTCGTCGAGAACGGCGAGCGATTCATCCTCACCGTGCTCGGTGTCGACCGGCCGGGGAATATCCACGGGATCTCCGAATGTCTCATGCGTAACGGCGTGAACATTGTTGACCTTCACGCCCGCAGCGACGGCGAGAAGTTCTCGCTCGTCATGGAAGCCTTCCTCCCCCAGGCGCTCTCGCCGGGCGTCGTCCGCCAGGCGCTCGAACAGTTCGGCCGGGGTCTAGGGCTCGAGTCCTACGTCCAGCACGAAAACATCTTCCTGGCGACGACTGAACCGAGCCCGGTTCGAGTCGGGCCGCCGCCGCCTCGCCAAGGAGCCGCCGTTGCACCGTACTGAAGACGTCCTCTCGACGCTGGGCATGGTCCGGCAGCACAAGCTCGACGTCCGCACCGTGACGATGGGGATCGACCTCCAGCCCTGCGGATCGCCCGACCTGAAAACGCTCTGCGACGGCATCCGGGCCAGGATCGTCCACTACGCTGGGCGGCTCGCCGAGGTCTGCCGTGAGGTTGAGGCCCGCTATGGAATCCCGATTGTCAACCGACGGATCGCCGTCAGCCCGATCGCGCATGTCGCCGCCGCGCACACTGCCGAGGGCTACGTGGCCGTCGCCCGCACGCTCGACGCCGTGGCGGCCGAGATCGAGGTCGACCTCGTCGGTGGCTTCTCCGCGCTCGTCCAGAAAGGCTGGACCCAGGGCGATCGCCGCCTGATTAGCGTCTTGCCCGAAGTCCTCTCGACGACCAAACGCGTCTGCGCGTCGGTGAACGTCGGAACGACGGCCGCTGGGATCAACATGGACGCGATTCTCGCGATTGGCCATGTTCTCAAAGACACCGCCGAGCGGACTCGCGACCACGACGGATTCGGATGTGCGAAGCTTGTCATCTTCGCGAATGCCCCGAACGACAACCCGTTCATGGCCGGTGCCTTTCACGGGGTCGGCGAGCCCGACTGCGTCATCAACATCGGCGTCAGCGGCCCCGGCGTCGTCAAGGCGGCGGTCGAAGACCTCGTCCGGCACGACCCGAACGTCACTCTCGGAGATATCGCCGAAGAGATCAAGAGCACGGCCTTCCGCGTGACCCGCGTCGGCGAATTGATCGGCCGCGAGGTGGCCTCTCGGCTCGGCGTCGCGTTCGGCATCGTCGACCTCTCACTCGCCCCGACCCCGCAAGCCGGCGATAGCGTCGGTGAGATCCTCCAGGCGATGGGCGTCCTCCGACTCGGCGCGCCGGGATCGACCGCCGCGCTTGCGTTGCTGAACGACGCGGTCAAGAAGGGAGGCAGCTTCGCCTCCTCGTCGGTCGGCGGCCTCTCTGGGGCTTTCGTCGCCGTGAGCGAAGACTTGGCGCTGGCCGAGGCAGTCGAGCGCGGTGACCTCACGCTCGCGAAGCTCGAAGCGATGACGGCCGTCTGCTCAGTCGGACTCGACATGATCGCCGTCCCCGGCGACACCGACGCCGAGACCCTTGCCGCTCTGATCGCTGACGAGGCCGCGATCGGAGTCATCAACCACAAGACGACCGCCAGCCGCCTTATCCCTGTCCCCGGAAAGGGACCGGGCGAACGTGCCGTGTTCGGCGGCCTCTTCGGCGAGATGGTGATCCTCCCGATCCACGCTGCCGGCGGCTCGACCGCCTTCGTCCGTCACGGCGGACGCATCCCCGCTCCGTTGTCGAGCTTGCGGAATTAGACGCATCTCCCGCCACGTTCCCGCAGGATGGGCCTTGGCCCGTCCCACGGGAGGATGTGCGCCGATCCGTCAGACCGTCTGCCACATCGCCTTGACTTCGTCTCCCGTCTTCGACAGGTGAACTTTCGAGTCGACCGTCGCGACGATCGAGGTCGGGATGAGGTGATGATGACCGTCGGGAGAGTCATTCTTGGTGAGTTTGATATGATCTCCCAAGACGTGGTCGACCGTGCCGACCTTGCCCCCCTTCGAGCAGACGACTTCCATGTGTTCCTTGATCTGATCCGTCATGGTGTTTGCGCTCATCGTTCTCGACTCCATAGAGGCTTCGGGCGGAGGAGAGAGCCTAGCGTGCAATCGACGCGCCAAGCGGCTTACGCGGCCCCGGATTCAGCGAGGAGTCGACGGGTTGCCGGCTCTCGCGGGGCGTCGAAGATCTGTCCCGGCGCTCCTGATTCGATGACAACTCCGTGGTCGAGTACATGCACCGTCTGGGCCACATTGCGGGCGAACCGCATGGCGTGGGTCACGACAACGATCGTCAAGCCGTCTCGTGCGAGGTCGGCGATCACGGCGAGAACCTCGGCGGTCATCCTCGGGTCGAGAGCACTGGTCGGTTCGTCGAAGAGGATCGCCTGAGGCTCCATCGCGAGAGCACGCGCGATCGCCACGCGCTGCTGCTGACCGCCCGAAAGATGGCGGGGACGGGCATCGATCCGGTCGGCGAGACCGACCCGGTCAAGGAGCTTAATCGCACGCGCTTCGGCCGCCTCGCGGGGCATCTTGAGGACGTGGATCGGCCCTTCGGTGACATTCTGGAGCACGCTCCGATGGGGAAAGAGGTGGTACGCCTGGAAGACCATGCCGACCTGTCGACAGACCCGGCTCGCGGCCGACTGCCGATCGGCGAGTGATGCCGACCCGTCGATCTTCACGCCGTCGACGACGACCGAACCGGCCTCGAAGGTTTCGAGCCCGTTCACGCAACGCATGAGCGTGCTCTTGCCCGATCCCGACGCGCCGATGATCGCTGCGACCTCTCCCTTCGCGACGTTCAGGCTCACTCCCTTGAGAACTTCGAGCGAGCCGTGCCGCTTCACCAAGCCTTGAATCCGGATCATCGGGTCAGGCCCCTTTCTCGCCTTCAGCGTCGAGTCGTCGTTCGGTCCACCGCGAAAACCACGAGAGGGGCAGGCTCATCGCCAGGTAGAGCAACGCTGTCGCAAGGCCAAATTCGACCACGCCGCCGACGCTGTTTGACAGGATCGAGTAGCGCTTGGTCAACTCGGTCAGTGTGAGCACCGAACAGACCGAGGTGTCTTTAAACAGCGCGATGAAGTCGCTTGTCACAGGGGGGATCACGATCCGGACCGCCTGCGGGACGATCACCCGTCGCAGCGCCATCCGCCTTGACATCCCCAACGCGAGTGCGGCCTCCATCTGGCCGCCCGGGATCGCCTGGAGCCCCGCGCGATAAATCTCAGCCTCATAGGCTGAATAGTTGATTGCCAGCCCCGCGACCCCCGCGACCCACGGCGAGAGCAGGATTCCCAGTTCGGGAAGCACGTAAAAGAGCACGAAAAGCTGGAGCATGAGCGGGGTGCCTCGGATCATCTCGACGTAAGTCCCGAGCAACCCTCGCAACCACCTCGGCCCGTAGCGCCTTCCGATCGCGATCCCCAGGCCCGCGACGATCGCCAGCGGCATTGATGCGAATGAGAGGATGAGCGTCGTCACCGCCGAACTGAGCAGGATCGGAAAGAAGTCGCGCAGGAGCCTGAGATCGAACCAGGGTCGGTTGCCCTTTGGCTCGCTCCGGCCCGCGCCCGCCCAGCCTTCGAGGACGGCCTGCGCCTCATTCCAGACGTGATATTTTTCGAGGACGGACTTCAACTCCCCCGAGCGGATCACGAGGCCGATCGCCTCGTCGAGGGCGTCGCGGAGCCGCTCCTCGCCCTTGCGGACATACATGACATAATATCCGCAACCCTCGGGAGGGCCGGCGAGCCGTAACTCGCGGAACTCGGGCTGGAGGACATAATGACGCGCGGCGGGAAGGTCCTGGAGCGTGGCGTCAATCTGGCCGCTCCGCACCTTCATCATCGCGTTGGTCGCGCCGTCGAACCGCACGACCCGGACGAGCCTGGGGTCAAACCGTTGGGCATAGGTGTCGGCCGCCGAGTTGCCGAGGACGCCAACCTGCCAGGGACCGCCGCCTGGCCGAGGCAGGTTGAAGTCGGCGATCGAACGCGCGAGCCCGTCAGGTCGCGTCATAAGCTGGAGTTGATAGACGTAGTAAGGCCGGGTCGGCAGGAAGTCGCGGACGCGACGCTCGGTCAACTCGTAGCCATTGGCGACGACGTGGACCTCGCCGCGATCGAGCACCGGGAGCAGGTTCTCCCAGAGCCCTTGCGAGAAGACTGCCTTCACGTTCATCGACCGGCCGATCCGCTCCATCAACTCGACTTCAAACCCGACGAGTTTGGGAGGCGCGGTCCGATTGAGATAGATATAAGGAGCGCCTCCTTCCTCGTCGGAACCATAGACGAGTCGACCGGTCTTGCGGACGTCGTCGAGGGCGTCGGCGCAGGCGAAACTTGCCGAGCCGAGCAGGCTCAGGAGGGAGATGAGCAGTACGAAGGCTTGTCGGCGAGAGAGAGAAGATCGGGAGGACGACGGTTCGGCCTTTTCTTCCATCAAGAGACCTCTTTCTTCTGGGATTCTTACGAAGGCGGGTCAGGGCGAATCCAGGAACAGGTCGTCGACCAGCATCGACCATCGCGGAACCGCTGGCTCGGCCTGGGCCCGATCGCCTCGGCGATAGATATCGGGATCATTTGACTGGTTGGCGCGATAGACCTTCACGACGTCGACGCTCAACAGGTCAACGTCCCAGACGACTGGAGTGCCGGCCGCAAAGTAGTCGCGACGGTTCTTGGCGATCTTCCGTTCTTGGGCGGGGCCGTAGTCGCCTTCGCTCCGGACCTCGACGGCGAAGATTGGGGCACCCTCGTAGAACTTCATCCCCGGGTCGGGACCGACATGGTAAGCCACATCTGGACTGAATGACCTTCGATCCGTCAGGTCGACATGAAAGGCTTTGTTGTCGCCGACGGCACGCCCTCTCTTCATCTGACGAGCGTAGGCGTGTAGTGAGACAAAGATCTCATCGCCCGCAAAACCAGGGATCGCACCCGTCGGAGACATATAGACAATCTTTTCGCCGACGATCTCCGCCTTGCCTTCGACGCGGTAGAGGTCTTCGATTGTCGCCTCAGCCTTGGTCTTCATCAGAGCCTCCCAGGCTATCCCGCTTGGTCGTGACGCGACCGATTCCGCTGGACCCTTCTGACCCGCTTGCGGACCTTCCGCGAGATTCCCGCGTGGTGCAGTCGGGTGAACTTGCCGATCGTGAAGGTGTTTCCTCGCCAGTGGACGCGGCGGTCGAAGAGGGCGTCGAACCAGATCGGCAGCAGGAACAGGTCTTTGATCGGGCTGAGCAGGAGGTAGCGGAGCGACGGGGCTGAGCCTCGCAGTCGCTTGGCGTGGACGGCGTCGCGGGCCATCCCGAGGGCGATCAATGCGACCAGGGCGAACCAGCCGAGGTTCGAACCCGTCACCAGTGCCCAGACGATACCGACGATTGCCAGATTCGCGGTCGGCTCGATGAGGAACGTGCCGAAGGCGAGGCGTCTACGAATCTTGAACCAGCGCGAGTGGCGGTTGAGGAACCAGCGACTGCTTCGCTCCTGGTTCACGTTGTCGATCACATGATGGCTCAAGACGACGGAGTAGCCCGCCTTGCGAATCCTGACGCCTAGCACCTGATCTTCGGCCAGGAGGTTGCGGACGCCCGCCAGTCCGCCCGCCGCGTCGAGGGCCTGAACAGGCATCAACATCGACTTGCCAACGACGCAGGTGATGCCCATGACGTACGCCATCGCCACCCCGCCGGCAATGAAGCCGTTGAGGTGGAGGTTTTCAAGCGCCGCGCCGAAGTGTTCCTCGCCGACGCCGGTGAAGACGTTCGAGACGAGTCCGACGCCCGGGTCAGCGAGGTAGCAGGCTGTCTCGCGGAGATAGGACGGGCGGACGCGGACGTTCGAGTCGCTGATCAAGATCGCCGCGTGACGACGGTGGGGCCACATCGCCGCGAGGTTTTCGACCTTCGGATTCAAACCAAACGCCGGGGCACCGACGATGAGCCGGGCGTCGCGATTCGGATAGTCTTTGATCAACCGCTCGACGATCGGAACGGCCGCGTCGTCGCGGTTGGCAACTCCGAACAGGATCTGGAACTCGGGATAATCGAGGTTGAAGAAGCTGCGGAGGTTGGCCTCAAGCCCATCGTCGAGCCCCTTGAGCGGCTTGAAGATTGTGATGGGAGGCGTGTGGTCGGGCAGGCCCGTACGCCGACGGGTCACCCATAGGAGGGCGACGAACGAGAAGATCGCTGCGGCGATGGCCCACGCCGCGATCAGCCCGAGGATCAGGTCGCCATTCCAGCCAATCATCGCCGTGGCGGCTCCGGGGGAGGTCAGTACCCTTGCGGTTTCATCCGTAAAACCAACGGCCCCTGGCAACAGGGACAGTCCTGAGGATAGCGTACACTGATCGAACAGACCTCACAATAATACTCGGGCGTTTGCAGCTTACCGCCTTCAACGACTTTGAACGAGCCGACTTGCAGGTACGGTAGGCCTGTATGTTTGCGGCCGAGGATTTCGGTGTCGCGATCGCGCATCCGGGCGTCGAGGAAGAACGCGCGGCTCGACTCGTCGGAGATCAGGGGAACGATCGCGCCGTCGGTCGTGACCAGGACCATTTGCCTGGCGATCGGCTCGGGATCGGCTGCGACCCCCTTCGCTTTGAGGGCCTGGGTCAGCTCGACCACCTTTCCGCGCAGCGTGACCGTTTCGGGGAGTCCCGTGAAGAAGAAGCCGGCGAGCAACGTCAGCAGAATAGGCATGGGGACGGCTCGGATTGAGGACAGGCGTCGCGGAGTTCGCTTCATCTTCATCGTAACGGACGCTTGGCCTCTGTCCAATTGGATTCGTCCCCGCGACGGTTCTCCGCAGCAAGATTGCAAAGTCGCTCCTCCTGTGGTGTTGGGTGGCCCTGGCTCTCGAACCGGGGGGTCGGGCGGCAGGAGATAGACCGCCCGTGCGGAGATCGCTCACCACTGGTTCAAGAATCGGTGCCACCCGAGATCGTCCAAGAAATGTCTACCAGGCAGTCCCCCCGCAGTTCTCCGCACCCCGTTAATGACGACCCCGGCCGGCTCCGATAAGATGGAGACGAGACGGCTTTTCGCACCTTCGGAAGTGAGCGACGCCAATGCCAGCCCGAGCGTTACCGCGAGTCGCGGCGTGTTTGACCATCGTCTTGACTGCCGTCGCGGCGACCTGGGTCTCCGGCGAGGAGCCCAAGGCCGACCCGACCGCCCCGGCTCGGAACAAGCTGGTCCAGCAGCATCTGGTTGAGCGCGGGATCAAGGATAAGCGGGTGCTCGACGCCTTCCGCGCGGTCCCTCGGCACCTGTTCTTGCCCGTCGATAAGCGAGGGCAGGCGTATGACGACGAGTCGATCCAGATCGGCGAGGGCCAGACGTCCACCCCGCCGTTCGACATGGCGTTCATGACTGAGGTGCTTGAACTCAAGCCGACCGACAAGGTCTACGAGGTCGGCACGGGCAGCGGTTATCAGGCGTCGATCCTCTCGCGGCTGGTGAAAGACGTCTACTCGATCGAGATCCATCGCCCCCTCGGCGAGCGTGCGGCGCAGGTCATCAAGGAGCTAGGCTACACAAACATCCACTCGAAGGTTGGTGATGGATACGAGGGATGGCCCGAGGCCGCCCCTTTCGATGCGATTATCGTCACCTGCGCCCCGACCAAAGTCCCCCCGCCGCTCATCGAGCAGCTCAAGGAAGGGGGACGGCTCGTGATCCCGATCGGCGGCCGGTTCGACCAGATCGTTCACTTGATGGTCAAGAGAGACGGCAAACTGATCGACAGGCAACTGCGTCCGACCCTGTTCGTACCGATGACGGGCCGGGATCAAAAGGAAGCGGCGGAACTACGGAAGGCGAAGCCGTGAAGCGACTTGAGATGCCATTCTCGGACGTCCGGCTGGGGAGCGGGGCGGTGCTTGGGGCCGTCCTCGCGGTCCTCTTGATCCTGAACGTCGCCGGGGCGCAGGAGATCGAGCTCGACCGGCCCGAGCCGCCGAAGCTCGACCCGCTTGAAGTCGACGCCAATGGCGATGGCGTGCCCGACGGCTGGTACAACCTCCGCGATTGCAAGTGGGCTGAGGGGGGTGTCGAGGGGGCAAGGTCGCACTGCTTCCGGTTCGAGAATCCCAGGCCGGGCCGACCCGCGCGGGCGAGTCGCGCTTTCGGCGTCGACGGCCGGAAGGTTGAGGCGGTCGTTGTCGGTGTCTGGGCGCGGATCGAGAAGGTCGGACCCGGGCAGCGGCTCGGCGACGATCCGGGCCTGGTGGTCGACTTCCTCGGGGACGGACTCAAGATCGTCCGGCGCGGCTCGCTCGGGCCATGGACGAAGACGATCGGCTCGAAGTGGACCCGCATCGTCAAGCGGATCGCGATCCCACCCACGACCCGCGACGCGATCCTCTCCGTCGGCCTCCTGGGCGCGACGGGCGTTCTGGAAGTCGACAGCCTCACAATCGAGATGGTCCCGGTCGGTGCCCCGGCCGACACGAATCTGGTCGCGAACGGTGACTTCGAATTCGGCGACCCCGCCCCGGTCGGATGGCTGATCGAGAATGGTGCGCATCGCGTCTTCCCCGGCCACGAGTCGTCCGCCGCCGTCGAGCTGGCGAAGTCCGGGTCGAAGTTGCTCACGGGCATCGGCGTCGCGGTCGACGGGATGAACTCGATCAAGGTCGGCCTGGCTGTCCGCCCGCGTGACCTCCGGGGGGCCGACGCCGCGACGGCCACTGTCTTCTTCCTCGATGATGCGGGTCGATCGATCGCTGGGTCGGGCGCTTCGGTCCCGATCTTTCGATTCTCCGGCAGTTCAAACTGGGTCACTGAGCAGGCTGTCGTCCCGGTTCCCCCCGGGGCTGCGAGAGCGGTGCTCCAGTTCGAGAAGAACCACGGATCGGGTACGCTCGCGATCGACGACGTGATCGTGACCAGCAGCCCCCAGCCCGACCCCGTCGATTGGCGGCCCTATCACGTCGAGACCAAGACGACCGACTGGTATCCGGTCGAGCCTTCGAAGGGGATCGCCACCGGATCAGCCCTTGATGCCTCCGTGTTGCTTGAAGCGCCGGCGGGTCGATATGGGTTCGTCACCGTCAAGGCGGGCCGGCTCGCCTTCCAGACGGGGCCTCGAGCCCGTTTCTTCGGGGTCCAACTCCTCGCCCCGTCCGCGTTTCAGGAGGCCGATCGATCCGATGCGCTCGTTGATCGGCTGGCGAAGTCGGGCGTCAACCTCGTCCGCCTCGGCGACCTCGACTCCGCGCTTGGGCCGGGCCGTAGCCTCTTTGACGACACCCGAGAAGATACCGCCGCCTTCGACCCCGTCGCCCTGGCCAAGCTGGACCATCTGATCGCGGGCCTCAAGAGGCGGGGAATTTACGTCGCGATCGAGCTTCAATCCACACGTCGCTTCCGCCCTGAAGACGATGTGCCAACCCCTGAACTCTTGCCGGTTGGCGGCGGCCCGGCCGCGATCTTTGACCCCAAGCTCCGCGCCTCGACGTTGAAAGCCGCTCATGACCTCCTGGGGCACGTCAACCCCGAGACCGGCCTCGCCTTGAAGGACGACGCCGTCCTCGCCTGGGTGACGATCTTCGGCGAAGTCACCCTCTTCGATCAGATCGACGACCCGAACCTGCTCTCGGGAACCCTTGCCGCATCGTTGAAGGCACGCGCCTCGGGTCGCGCCGGCTGGAGGGCGGTCGAATCCGCCTCGCTGAAAGAGATCGCCGACGACTTACGGGCGAATGGGGTGCAGGTGCCGATTGCGGGTGTCTCGCACTGGCGACGTGAGGCCGACTTCGCCCAGACCTGTGCCGCGACGGGGCTTGATCTGATCGATGACCGTCTCTTCTGGACGCCGAACTCGTTCCTCTCGCCGGGTCGCCGCTCGCTCATCATGAGCCGAGACGGGGGCCTGCTCGCCGGCGCAGGGAAGAAGCGGAAGCCCGACCGCCCCTATGTCGTCGGCCAGTGGTGCGACCAGACGTCCGGGGCCTGGGCCTTGCCCTACGATGGGGCCGACCTCATGCTCGCGAGTCTCACCGCGTTGACCGAAGACTGGGACGCCCTCGTCCGACGAGGCATCTTCGTCCACCCACAGACCTGGGGCGCTTCGGCCCCCGGCACGGGCGGCGGGGACGACCTGTTCAACATCGCCGAGGTCGTCAACGCCCATCCCGCTGTCTATGGACTCTTCCCTCATGCCGCCTCGGCGATGCTTCGCGGTCGCCCCGAAGCCGCCCACCCTCGCGGCCTGAAGGGAACCTCGACCGGCCTTCCCGGCTGGGACGCGCGAACCGGCCGGCTCACGATCGACACCCCATTCACGCAAGCCCTCGCGGGCTGGGGCGAATCCGAGCCCGCCCGGTTCGAGTCGATCACGATCGAGACGAACACCCCCTACAGCGTCGTCGCCGTCTCGTCAGCGACTCGTGACCCGATCGCTGCGAGCAAGCGACTGCTGGTGACGGCCGTCGCCCGCGTCGAGCCGACCGGCTTCCAGTGGGTTGACGAGTGGCGTCGCGAGGTTGCCAACCCCGGTCGCCCCCCCTTGCTTCAGGAACCCGTCCGCGCCCGCGTCGTCTGGCGACGCCCCGGAACCGTTCGCGCTTACGCCCTCGACGCCGTGGGCAATCGCGTTGGCCCCGCGCTCTTGGAGAAGAACGGCGAGGGTCATCAACTCGTTATCGACGGCCTGTCTGCCGGGATGCACTGGGAGTTGGTTGTCGAGTGAATACGAACAGGACTCGTCGATGCGGATCTTAGTCACCGGGGGCGCGGGGTTTATCGGCTCGACTCTCGTCGATCGACTTCTGGCCGACGGCGGCGAGGTCGTCGCGATTGATAACTTCGATCCGTTCTATGCCCCGTCAAGGAAGCGGTCGAACCTGGCCGTCGCATTGACGAATCCCCGGTTCCGGCTCGTCGAGACCGATATCCGCGACGGCGACTCCGTTCGTCGAGTGGTCGCCGACTTCGAGCCTGACGCGATCGCCCATCTCGCGGCCAAGGCGGGGGTGAGGCCGAGCATCGAGCAGCCGTCGACCTATACCGAGGTGAACGTGATCGGCACGGTCCACCTGCTCGAAGCCGCGTGTCGGCTGTCGCGGCTGCCCCGATTCATTTTCGCATCGAGTTCGAGCGTCTACGGCGACCGCCCCGACGCCCCTTTTCGCGAGACCGACGCCGTCGACCACCCGATCAGCCCCTATGCGGCGAGCAAGAAGGCGAGCGAGCTGTTCGCCCACACGTTTCATCACCTCCACGGCCTGCCCGTCACCGGCCTCCGTTTCTTCACGGCGTACGGACCCAGGAACCGGCCCGACCTCGCCATCGCCAAGTTCACAAAATTGATCGACCAGGGCGAGCCCGTGCCGATGTTCGGCGACGGGACGACCCGGCGCGATTATACCTACGTCGACGACATCGTTGATGGCGTCGTCCGGGCCATCGATCGATGCACGACGCATCACCTCTATAACCTTGGTAACTCGTCACCGATCAGCCTGCGTGCCATGATCGCCGCGATCGGCAAGGCGCTGGGCAAGACCCCCCTCATCGACCCCCGACCCGAGCAACCGGGCGATGTCCGCCAGACCTACGCCGATATCCATCGGGCCGAGGCCGAACTGGGATACGCGCCCCGCCTCCCCTTCGCTGAGGGGATCGCCCGCTATGTCGATTGGTATCGGGCCAACGTCCTTACGGAAAACCGAGGGCTTTGACCGTCGCGTCCAGGTCGACGAGGTCGCGGAGATACACTCCGCCCGACCACTCACCGTCAGGACGTCGATGGCCGACGGCCACCACGCGAAGGTTCGCAGCCCCCGCCGATTCCACACCTGTCGGCGAATCCTCAAGGGCGACCGCGTCGGCCGATGAGACTCCGAGGCGTTCCAGCGCCAGCCGATAGCCGTCGGGGGCCGGCTTGACCGCCGCAACGTCTTCCTTGGCGATGATAATCTCGATCGCGGCCCGCAGGTTCGCGGCCTCAAGGACGATCTCGACGTTCCTGTGCCGGGTCGTCGTGACCACCCCGAGCCGGACCCCCTTCGACCGGAGGGCTTCGATCAGGGCAGCGACGCCCGGATAGATCGGAACGCTGTCGGCGAGCAGGGTCTCAGTCAGTTCCTGTTTTCGAATCAGCCAACCGTCGAGGTCGGCCCCTTCGATCTTCCGTCGCTCGAAGAGTTCGGTCACGAACACGCGATCGTCGATCTCGGCAGCGAGGAGGGCGGCCTCGTCGGTCAGCTCCCAGCCCATCCGCGACAGGGTGCGCTGCCAGGCGGCAATGTGGATGTTCTCAGTGTCGGCGATGACGCCGTCGAAGTCGAAGAGTACGGCTCGGGGCGGCATCGTTGAGGGTCCACGGGCCACGGTCGTCGCGAAAGGATGGAGCTTACCGGATCGGCTTCGGGCGGGTCAAATCGTTGACTTTCCCCCACGCGCCGCCTATGGTTGCGTCTTCCCGTTGGACACCACGATCAACCGTCCGTAAGCCTGGGGAGAGACGCACGCCATGGCCCGTCCCGTCACGCTGTTCACCGGCCAGTGGGCCGACCTGACTCTCGAAGTGATCTGCCAGAAGGCCAGCCAGTGGGGCTACGACGGCATCGAGCTTCCCTGCTGGGGCGACCACTTCAACGTTCAGAAAGCCCTCAAGGACGATAATTACTGCAAGGAACGCCACGACCTGCTCGCCCGATATGGCCTCAAGACCTGGGCCATTTCGAACCATCTCACCGGGCAACTCGTCCTCGACATCCTCGACGACCGAACCGACGACTGGGTTCCGGCCGGGCTTCGCGGTAACTCCGAGGGGAAGCGGGCCTGGGCCATCGAGGAGATGAAGGACACCGCCCGCGCCGCCGCCAAGATGGGCGTGAAGGTCGTCAACGGCTTCACCGGCTCGTCGATCTGGCACCTGCTCTACTCGTTCCCGCCCGTCTCCGACAAGACGATCGCCGACGGCTTCAAGCTCCTGGCCGAGCGGTTCAACCCGATCCTTGACGTCTTCAAAGAAGTCGGCGTTAAGTTCGCCCTTGAAGTCCATCCGACCGAGATTGCCTTCGACCTCTATTCGGCGAGGATGGCGCTCGACGCCCTCGACAACCGCCCCGAGTTCGGCTTCAACTTCGACCCCAGCCACCTGATCTGGCAGTTCGTCGACCCCGTCGCGTTCATCCGCGAGTTCCCCGACCGGATCTATCACGTCCACGTCAAGGACGCCGCACGCACCCTCGACGGCAAGACCGGCATCCTTGGCTCGCACCTTAACTTCGGCGACGCCCGACGCGGCTGGGACTTCCGATCGCCGGGCCGAGGCCAGGTGAACTTCGAAGAGATCGCCCGCGCCCTTAACACCATCGGCTACGAAGGCCCGCTCTCCGTCGAGTGGGAAGACCCCGGCATGGATCGCGAATTCGGCGCGGCCGAGGCGGCCCAGTTCGTCAAGAAGACGATGGGCTTCACCTCCTCCGGACGAGGCTTCGACAGCGCCTTCGCCGATGCCCAGGCAAAGAAGTAAGCCCAACGCGGTCGCTTGACGACTCGACCCGCAGACGAAACGATAGAGATACGGGCGACGCATGGTCTGATGGCGCGATGCCATTCGCCGTGCGTCGCCCCGTTACCTTTTGGGGTGTCCTTGGCCATCCATCAAGATCGTGATGCAGATCGGGCCGTGTTATAATCGAAGCTTGACGGCTCGTGGAGGAAAGACGTGAATCAGGCCGAGCTTCAGGACCTGGCTCGTGGGAGGATCTTGGACGCAGAGGCCCTTCTGACGAGCCGTCGCTGGTCGTTCGCGTATTACGTCGCCGGTTATGCCGTGGAATGTGCCTTGAAGTCTTGCATCCTCGCCCGGATGACCCGCACGGGATGGATTTTTCAGGAGAAGGCGAAGATCGAGGAGTGCTTGACCCATAATTTCGACAAGCTGATCACCCTTTCCGGCCTGAAGGATGAGCTCAATGCCCAGCTCGGATCGAGTCCCGAGTTCGTCGGAAACTGGGGCCTGATCATCTAGTGGAAGGTTACCGATCGATACGATCTCAAGACAGAAGCCGAGTCGAAGGCGCTCTACGCCGCAATCACCGATGACAACGATGGAGTCGTGAAATGGATCATGAACTTTTGGTAGACGAACAAATCGAGGATGGCAAGTCACTCTTGTTGCAGTTGGTCGACGACGGATTTGACGTGGAGGTTGCTTTCTGGGCGAGGACCAGCGAAGAGGGGCTTTGGTTCTTCTACATCGGTTCGACGTCCGTCCTCACGATGGGCTTGGCCGATGCTTATCGCGCCGTCTACGAAGTGCTCCGTCGTATCTCCGACACGCCGATCTCAATCTCTTCTATCAAAATCATCGATCCGAACAATCCAATCTCTCGGGCAGCTATCGAGGTACGTGATCGCTACCCCGCCCGACAGCCAAACCGATACCATGGCCAAAGGCTCGGCAACTTGGCCATCGAAGAAGCATACATTTACCCCCGCAATGGAGTCATGACTCGCCCGGAGGTCCTTCAGATCGTCACCGGTTTGATGAGTTGGACGGGTGCCCTGGCCCCTTCCTTGGTCACGTTGCGTGACGGAACTCAAATCCGGACAATTCCCGTGGGCATCCAGTTGAAAGACGCGGTGAACGATCCGGGAGCGATCCAGGTCGTATTTCACGACCTCGTCGCCGGCACGAACCGTTCGATCGCCGTAGATGACGTCGTCGGTATCAATTGAGATATTCTTAACAATTCAACGCAAGAGATGACAATGAGCGGTCCAATCATCCGAAAGTACGGCTTCCCGAACTTCGAGAACATCTTCGGCAAGCGTGACCTCGAACACGGCGTCGAAACTGCCGCCCCCAAGGCCGACGAGCCAGTTCAATCCCCGCCCCAAGGCGAGAAGACCGAGGCGCCGTCGGCCCCGAAGGTGGGCAAACCGACCAAAAAGCGTTGAGCCGGGCTACTTGCCGATCTCGCGTTTCAGGTCGGCGAGTTCCTTGATGAGGGCGTCGATCCTCCGCTCGACCAGGCGCTGCTTGGCCGCCTGGTCGAGGTCGGCCAAGACGTCGATCTCCCCCTTTCGGTCCTTCTCGGACGCGGGGGCGACGTTTCGGACCGGTTCCTGCACGGGATAGACGACGATTCGGTCATTCGGCGCGAGCTGGTAATTGGTCGTCACGTCTCCCCCCTCGACGATCGCCTGGAGGTCGACCGGCAGGAACTGCTCCTTGCCCGGCTCGTCACTGGGGCGGATAAGTCGGATGTTGGCCCCCAGGTTCGAGAGCCGCACCCCCCCGGCGAACGTGATTCGGCTGGCTTGGCTTTGACGGTGAGAACGTCAAAGAAGTGGTCTCCGCTTTTCATCAGGGCCTGCTTATCTCGGGTCTCGTCGAGCAGTCGGAGTACGAGATACTCCTCGTCAACATAGAGCACCTCGAACGGCTTCTCGATGCTCTGACCGCGCCCGGCGACGATGATGGTCATCAGGTAGCCTTCGACGAACTGGTGGTGGAGTCGGGCCTTCTCCTTCTCGCCGAGCTTGTTGTAGATCATCTCGGCCTGGATCAGGACATCGATCCGTGTCCAAACTTCTTTATCGCGGAGCTTGACCACTATCTCCTCGGCCGCCTTCATTTCACCCTTAGCAGACCGGGCGCGGACCGCGTCAACTTCTTTTCGCCAAGCGATATCGTAAGGATGGTAGCGGCTCGTCTCGGCGTACGCATGCCGAAGGGCCTTTCAGTTGGTCCGCGACGGGTCAGCCTTCGCCTTGGCCAGCAGTTCGTCGTAGCGTTGGTCTGCTTTTGCTGTCAAGGTTCGTCGGCCCGCGCAAGGGTCCACAACAGGCCGATGAGCGCCATCATTGATACTTGGAAGCGTCTCCCGAACATGCTGATTCCCTTCTGACATGATGCGACGATCGAAGATGGCTGGGAGACGACAGCGTCTCATGCGCGACGGACCGAAGCGAGCAAAATTGCGAAAGGGTCGGCCAGCGGGCGTCGATGCGAGACGTCCGAGGCCCGACCCTTTTCGCCGTTCGTCCTTGGGCTTCAGATCCGCCCGACGACCATTAAGATCACTATAATCAGCAGGACCGTGCCGAGCGCCCCACTCGGTGCGTAGCCCCACTGACGGCTGTGGCCCCAATTCGGGAGCGCACCGAGGAGCATCAGCAGCAACACGACGATGAGGATGGTTCCAAGCATGATGGAAATCTCACAAAAGAGAGAGCCGGATGGCCAAAGGTGATTTGGGTTGTGGCATCTTGATATAGGATACGCAAAACAAATGCCAAGTTGGCTTAGGAATGACGAACGGGCCGACGCCTCGGCAATCGAGGCGTCGGCCCGTTCGATTTTCGATGCTGAGGTCGGTCTACTTGGCGGCGGCCTGAGTCGGCGGCTTGAACCCGGGGGCGGCGATGATCGTCTTGATCGGCTTGCCATCGGCGACGTTCCAGAGCCGGACCTCGCCGTCCCAACTTCCCGATGCGATGGATTTGCTGTCGGGCGAGATCGCCAGGCTATAGACCCAGTCGGCGTGGCCGCTGAGGCTGTGTTTGGCCGTGAAGTTCTCGAAGAGCCGCACGACTTTGTCCGACGAGCAGGCGGCGAGGGTCTTGCCGTCGGGTGAATACTGGAGCTTGAACACAGGGCCGCCGAATCCGCCCACGACGCGCACTTGTTTGCCGTCTTCGTCGGGGTTCCAGACGCGGACCTGAGCGTCTCCGCCGCCCGTCACGACCTGCTTGCCGTCTGGGGTGAAGGCAACGGTGTAGACGGTGTCGGCGTGCCCGGGGAAGGTGACGAGTGCCTCCTTCTTGGCGAGGTCGAACACCTTGCTCGTCTTGTCGCGTGAGGCGCTGGCGAGTCGCTTGCCGTCGGGGCTGAAGGCGACGTCGAAGATCCAGTCAGCGTGGTCTTCGATCGTGGCGAGGAGCTTGCCGTCGGCGACGTTCCAGAGTCGGATCGCGCGATCGGCACCAGCGGCGGCGAGGGTCTTGTTGTCGGGGCTGAAGGCGACGGCGAAGACGCAGTCGGCGCTCTCGACCAGGTCGCGGACGAGCGTCGCGCCGCCGTCGGCCTCGACCTTCCAGAGCTTGGCTGAGCCGAACTGGCCGGGGTCGCCCGAGGCCGTCGCGAGCCAGTTGCCGTCAGGGCTGTAGGCGATCTCGTAAATCCGCTCGGGCAGAGTGCGGACCCGGCGGGCGAGCGTGCCGTCGGCCACCTTCCAGAGGTTGACCTCGTGATAGCCCGAGACCGCGATCTCGGCACCCTTCGGACTGAACGCCAGCGCGGTGATCGGCACGGTGACGGGATAGGCCTCTGGGATCACGACCGGGGTCATCCGACGGAGGGCGACGGTCCAATCTTCGGCCGGGCTCTTTCCGTCATATTGCGCCCCTTCCTTCACCCACTTCTCGATCAGGGAGATCTGCGGCGAGCCGATCGGGTCTTGCTTGAACGGCATCCGGGGAGAACCCTCGGGGCCGAGCAACTCGACGAAGTCGCTCTCCTCGGGCTTGCCCGCGACGAGGTTCGTACCCTCGTGCTGCTGACCACCCTTCGCGAGTTGGGCGAACGTGGTCATCACATATTTCCCCTCAGACTTCTTCGGGTTGTGGCAAGCGATGCAGTTCCGCACGAGGATCGGTGCCACGTCTTTCATGAAGCTCACGGTCCCGGGCGGGAACGCCTTGACCGGCTCGGGCTTCGGCTTGACCTCGGCGGGCTTCGGCTGGGGCTTCGCTGGCTCTGCCTTCGGCTTGTCGTCCTTCTTGACCTCGGCAGGCTTAGGTTGGGCCTTGGGAACCTCGGCCTTTGGCTTGTCGTCCTTCTTGACCTCGGCGGCCTTCGCGTCATCGGCGCGGGAGGAGAGAGGGATGAGACAGAGCAGGGCCGTGAGGGTGGTACGGATGAGGAACGGCATGGTTGCGGACTCCTTCCGGAACGTCCTCATCTGGTTCCCTCCACCCTTGCGGAGGAGGATTAAGGTGAGAGTTCCGGTGCAATATGGCGTTGTCAAGTCAAGATATAAAATTATTAACTACCCTTCACTCTAGCTCTCCCCTACAAAGGAGGGAGGGAACCAGCGGGGGGATAGGAGGACAAGGCACTCACTTCCCCGCGACGACCTTCACCGGCAGCGGGGTGGCGGGCGTGGGGTAGTCTTTTTTGTTGATCTGGAACGAGGTCGAGACGCTGGCGGTGGCCGTTGAGACCGCGGCCTTGGCGTCGGCGACGAGCTTGATCGTGAAGTCGGACTTGTCGGCGGCGACCGTCACGGGGTCGGCCTTCAGTCCAGCGGGCAATCCTTCAACCTTGAGCGTGACAGGCTCCTTGAACGGGGCCTTGCGGACGACCTTGCCTTTGATCTCGACCGTGGCCCCCGGCTTGATCTCGGCCGGACCGGCTAGCTCGATCGACGCGGGGCGGACGATGTTGAGCGTCACGGCGGGGAGGGTCATCGAGCGATCGATGCCGCCGATCTTCCCCTTCGCGGTGAACACAATGGTCGCCGGACCGAGCGGGACCTCGACGGGGACAGCGATCGTCGCCACGCCGTCGACAGCCTTGTCGGCGATCGTCGTGGCCGCAACGCTGATGACCGGCGGCGGGGGCTGCGGCGGCGCGACGGCGGGAGGCGCGAGGGCGATCGCGAGCGCACCTTCGCCCCCCTTGAGCCGGATGACCTTGATCGGCACCGGGCCGCCGAAGCCGTGGACGACCTCGACCGGCGTGACCGGCGTTTCGAGGCTGAGGGCGGCGGGCAGGGCGATCGCAGCGGGGAGGCCGAAGGTCGTGAGGACGTTGGTCGGCAGCGTGCCCTGTTGGGCGAAGACCTGGAGTTTCGTGGCCTGCACGACAGTCGGGCCGCCCGCCCCTGCAAACCGGCCGACAACGTCGAGGTCGACCCGATCGAACGCGGCGTCGGCGGCGGCGGTGACGGTCAGATAGCCCGAGGTCTGGCCGTCGCCGACCAGCCCGGTGCGGACCGAGAGGCCGGTTGGCGGGCTGGCGACGTCGAGCGTGATCGGGCCGTTGAACCCCTTGCGGGTGATCGCTACGCCGATCGCGACCGTGCCGCCCTTGGGGATGCTAATCTGCGAGTCGTTCAACGCGAGGTCGAACGAGGGGACGATCGGCTCGACGGTCAGGCGATAGCCGAAGCCGAGGCCGCCGTCTCCCTTGAGGTCACGCAGGGCGACGCTGATCTCGGTCAGATTGCTCGGCACCGTGAACTCGATCGAGGGGTCGGGCGAGATCACCGCCGGGGCCTTCTTGTTCTTCATCTTGCCCGCGACGGGCGTGGTTGTGTCGTCAGCCGTGGCGAGCACGGCGTCCTTCACCCCTCGGATCTGGAGCACGCCGTCGAGCGCCGAGCCAAGGTCAGAGGCCGAGACGTCGAAGCGGAGTCGCTGGCCAGGGGTGACGGCGAGGATGAACACGTCCTCATCCCCCTTGGATTCGATCCGCCCGTTCAGGACGACCGGCGGCGTGGCCCGGACCGGCGGTGCGGTGGGGTCGGCGGGCTCGCGGATTTCGGGATAGTCGTCGAGGGCGACGGTCGGGACCGACTCGACGTCGAGCGGGGTCACCAGGCCGAGCATCACGCCGGGGAATCGGGGATGGTAGAGTTCGACCTGCTTCGGGGCGTCGAGCCGGGCGACGCCGAGCCGGGTCTCGCCGATCGTGCCGCCGCGCAGCTCGAAGCCAACGGTCTCGCCCCGGCGTCCGCCAAGCGGATAGACCTCTTCGGCGACGGGAAGCTCGCCGATCAGGAGTCGATAGATCGGCCGTCCTCCCCCTTGATAGCGGGTGTCGGAAAGCTCAACCACATAATCGCCATCGGCGGGAAGAACCGTTGTGAGCCGAGCATCGGTAAGGAGGCCGGGCGAATCGTCGGCCGAGGCGACGAACTGCCTCGCTGCGGTCATCAGGCGGATCGTGGGATCGACGCCCGAACCGATCCGGGCGCACTGGGCGTCGACAACGATCTTCTGGCCCTTCTTGCCGGGAAACTTGAAGTAATCGACATCATTGCCGGCCGCCTGCCCCTCGACGACGCAGGGGGAGGGGACGGCCTGCGCGACCTCGAACCGGCTATTGTCCTCGACCTCAAGGACCTGGTTTATCTGCCCAACCGCGAACAGAAACGGATTCGAGAGCCCGTCATCGGTCTGCACCCGAACCACATACACCCCGATCGGCGTCTCGGGGGCGACCTCCAGCGAGAACGCCCACTTCGCGGCGTCGGCACCTGGCTTCGAGGGGGGCGCGAGCTTGAACGCGAACGGTGCGATCAGGCGAGGATGGCCCGCCAGCGCGGTGCCGCTGAACGTCACGTCGCCCGCTGACCCCCGCTTGATCCCGATTGGCTGGATGCCGGCGATCTGCGGCGGATCGGCCCTGACTCCCGTCGACCAGGCGAGGCTGCAAACCGCGACGAATGCGAAGACACGCGAGGATTGAGTCATGAGGAGCGTTCCTGGGAGGCAGGCCGACTCGGGGAGAGCGGGCTCGTTCGGCGGAGGCGGGGCGGGGCAATCGAAAGGCGCAGCGGGACTCGCACTTCGTCCAAACTCGCACGGTCTGACCCCTGTGTCAAGGGTCGGAACCGGCTCGACGGGATGAATGCAAGGCCTCGTTTTCATCGATCCGAAAGACTTGGCGTCGGATGGCCCCGGTTCTTGAACCAGGGAGACGAGTCTTAAGGACGACGTGTGTCGGGTGGCCCTGGTTCTTGAACCGGGGATGCCATGCCACAGGAGTCCGACCGATCCGCTTGTGCGGAGATCATCCCTTACCGGTTCCACCCGGGGGGATGATTGCAGAGTCCTGGGTATCGCTTCCGGTCTATCGCCCGGAACAGGCTTGAGACCGTTCCTAGCCCCGGCGGGGCGAGCTGAAGTTCATCCGGATGCGATGTCGCCTCTGGGACGCGGGATGGCGACACCATCTCCAGATGCAAACGGAGAACCCCAGAGTCACGGTCAGGGCGTTGGGATCAGCCCATCGCGCACGCGGCGAGGGCCTGTTTACGGCGGTGATAGCCGTAGAGGCCCGCGACGCCCAGGGTGAGCAGGGCGAGGCTGGTCGGTTCGGGCACGGCTGCCCCAACCACGGACCCGCTCGGGACCGCGCTGACACCGTTCGGAGTGAAGATCATGTAGGTCGGGTCGGAGAGATGGGCGCTGGTGATGAACGGCAAGCCGCCGTTCTTCACGGCTCCCGTGAGGGCGTTGTATTGATAGACCGCGTTGTTCTTGTAGTCGGTGACGTACATGAGCTTGCTATTAAACACGACGTCGGCGGGGGCACCGAGCACGGCACTGCCGGTGAAGATGTTGAGTAAGGCCCCGGTCGACTGGTCGTAGCGGACGATCCCCTTGTTAGGATTGCTTGGGGCCGCCGTATAGCTGGTCTGGTAGATGTTGCCGTCGGGACCGAAGGCGAGCCCCGCCGGCCCGCTCAGGTGGCTGGCGTCGTTAATCAACGGTCCGCCGCCGACCAGGCTGCCGTTCGTGCTGTTAAACTGGAACACCTGGCCGTTCAGCGAGCTATTCACATAGAGCGTGGTGCTGCCGTTGTTGTCCAAGTGGAACGCGATGCCCGTCGGCCCAGACAGGCCGGTGGCGGTCGCAAACTTGCCGTCGTAGGTACCCGGCGTTCCCGACTTGGGGCCTTCATATTTCAGGACGGCGTTGGCCGAATAGCTCGAGACATAGAGGTTGCCGTCCGGTCCGAACGCGATCTGGTTTGGATAGGCGTTCCCGTTCGACTGGAGCGTGGCGAAGGTGCCGATGAATGCCCCGGTCGAGCCGTTATATTCGAGGATTTTGCTATTGCCGAGACTCGACACATAGAGATTGTTGTCGGGTCCGTAGGCCAGGCCGAACGGGACGGAGAGGCCGCCGCCCTGGGCAAACGTGCCCATGTAGGCCCCGGTCGACCCGTTAAACTCTTTGATTGAGTTCGTGCCGACGTCGCTGATCAGGATATTTCCCTGCCCCAGCGCCGTCGATCCGCAGGCCAGAATCCAGCCGAATGTCAGTACGATTTTATGGCAGCTATTCATAGGTGCTGTCCTTGGAGGCGGGAGCGAGTCGTCCATGACAGGGGAAATAATTCCCACTTGAACGATTGCGATCCTATAATAACACCGCCGTTTCAGCAAGGTTTTGTGCGGATGCTGTAAAAAACCAACGTCGACACCGAATCTCGCGATGACATGGGTCGTCCTAAGGAGGGCCCTGGCACACTCCGTTCGGGGTCTGAAACGGCTTCAGAGCGATGGGAGGTTGAAGCCGGTGGCAAACGCTCGTCAGTCGGTCGTGAAGGCAGTCTGTCCGCTTGATTGCCCCGATACCTGCGCGATGGAGGTCGTCGTCGAGGCGGGCGAGGCCGTCGAACTGCGGGCCGATCGCGAGCATCCATTTACGCGGGGGGTGCTCTGCGGCAAGATGGCGAGCTATCTCGACCACGTCCAACGGCCCGACCGCGTGCTCCGTCCGCTCAAGCGGGTCGGGCCAAAGGGGACCGGGCGTTTCGAGCCGATCGGCTGGGATGAAGCCCTTGACACCATCGCCGCCCGCTTCGCCCAGGTCGCCGCGTCGGGCGACGGGCCGCAGGCGATCCTTCCTTATAGCTATTACGGTACGATGGGCAAGCTCCAGGCGAGCAGCCTCGACCGACGGTTCTTCCACCGGCTCGGGGCGTCAATGCTCGACCGGACCATTTGCGCCTCGGCCGGGGGGGCTGGCTATGAATACACCGTCGGCCGAGGGCGGCTCGGGGCCGATCCGATGGCGGTGCCGGGTTGCCGACTCATCCTCAACTGGGGGTCGAACACGGCCGTCACCAACGCCCACCTCTGGTCGTTGATGGTCGAAGCGCGTCGCCAAGGCGCGTCGATCGTCACCATCGACCCCTACCGGAGCCAGACCGCCCTCCGCTCTGACTGGCACATCGCCCCCCGGCCCGGCACCGACGCCGCGCTCGCCCTCGGCCTGATGCACGTCATCTGGCGCGACGGCCTGCAAGATGACGATTACCTGGTGCGCGCGACCGTTGGGGCCGAGCCGCTCAGGGACCGCGTCCTCGACGAATACCGGCCCGAGCATGTCGCCGCGATCACGGGCGTGAACACGGCGACGATCGAGACCCTCGCGCGCCGCTATGCGACCGAGCATCCCTCGTTCCTCCGCCTCAATTATGGTCTCCAGCGCCACTACGGCGGCGGCATGGCCGTGCGGACGATTGTCTGCCTCCCTGCGATCGTCGGCGCGTGGCGACATCCCGGCGGCGGGGCATTGCTCTCGACGAGCGGGGCCTACGACTTCGCGACCGATCGCCTGACCCGCCCCGACCTCGCCCCGACCGGCACGCGGGTCGTGAACATGAACTCGCTCGCCGATGCTCTTGCAGGTGAGCTACCCGGCCCACCCGTCAAGGCGCTGTATGTCTACAACTGCAACCCGGCGGCCGTCGCCCCCGACCAGAAACGGGTGCTCGAAGGGCTGATGCGAGACGACCTCTTCACCGTCGTCCACGAACAGGTGCCGACCGACACCGTCGACTACGCCGACATCGTCCTGCCCGCCACGACCCAGCTCGAACATCTGGACATCCACGGATCTTATGGCCACCACTTCGTGATGCTCAACAACCCCGCCATCGCGCCGAGGGGCGAGGCGCGATCGAACAACGACGTGTTTCGAGCCCTTGCCGCGCGGATGGGTTTCGAGGCTGATCTCTTCCCCGACGACGAGTCCTTGATCCGCCAGGCGCTCGACGGCGGCCCGAGCCTGGCCGGGATCACTCTCGAACGGCTCCGCGAAGAGGCCAGCATCCGGCTCAATTTTCCGTCCCCATACCTCCCATTCGCGGACGGCCATTTTCCGACCCCTTCGGGCAAATGCGAACTCTATTGCGAGCGGATGATTGCGGCCGGTCTTGACCCGCTGCCGACCTATATCCCGCCTCGCGAAGACCCGCAGACCAATCCCGGACTCGCCGCGCGGTATCCGATCCAGCTCCTCAGCCCGCCCCGGTCGAACTTCCTCAACTCGACCTTCGCCGGCACCGACCTCCATCGCCGACGCGCTGGCGACCCGACGGTCGAGATGTCAGACCATGACGCCGAGTCACGCGGACTCCGCGACGGCGACTGGGCCGAAGTCGCGAACGATCGCGGCAAGTTCCTCGCGAGGGTGGCCCTGAACGGTTCGGTCGGGCCTGGCGTGGCAGTCGCCGCCAGCATCTACTGGAGCAAGCACAGTCCCGGCGCGTCGAACGTGAACAGCACCACCTCGACCGCCCTCACCGACATGGGCGGCGGCGCAACCTTCTTCGACAATCTCGTCGAGATCCGCCCCGCCGACCCAACCCCGGAGGACGCATGATCCCCCTCATCCGTCGCCTGCTGAACGGCCCGAAGCGGCTCGACGGCCTCGTCGTCACCGTCTACTCACGCGCCCAATGCAGTTGCTGTCATAAAGCAATCGACGTTCTTGAACCTTACCGCGCCAAGCATGGTTTCACGATCGAGGTCGTCGATATCGACACCGACCCCGCGCTTGTTGCGGCTTACGGCCTGGAGATTCCAGTCGTGGTGATCGACGGCAAGGTGCGATTCAAGGGGATCGTGAATCCGGTCCTGCTCGAACGGCTGATTGAGTCTTGAGCTAAAGTGAAACGGGCATATAGGGAAGCTGTCCGGCCAGCCCCTTGGGGTCGAGAGACTGAACGTATTGGAACGTACCGTCGTTATTCACCTGATACTGTTCCAGGTAGCCGGTAGGGGCCATGAAAGTCGCGGGGCCGGTCGCGTCCGAAGATAGCCCTGCTGAGACCAGAAGAGTCACGAGATTCCCGTTGGCGTTGGGCTCCACGCTCTCGATGACACCAGACCAACGATTCACGACGAAGCCATTGTTGTTGATGACCGCAGAATAAAAATTGGATCGCGCGTCGTGAACCTCGGTGAATCCGTTCAGGACGTTCGCCATGTTCTGATAGAGTGGCTGTTGATCGGCCGGAACGACGTCGGCGTCGAAACCGACGAAGAAGGATACGGGATTACCCGCCACTTGCGACCAAGGCGTGCGTGCGTGGACTATGCCCCAGAGGCACCCGATGCTCAGAACGACCGCCACCGCAAGGCTGACAAGTTTAATTGTCATAACTTCTCTTCATATACATCTGTTAATTGGGTTTTAAACGTGAACGCACATAAGATATTGTGATTTAAATGAGTTTCCATATTTGAATAGGCTAACCACTTCTGCGGGCATCCATTCACGTCCCCCTTGTACTCCTATAGCAAGGAAGTTGTTTCCCAACCATTGGTCTTTCCTTGCAACTCCACGGTCACGGCCTTGCCGGAAATAACTGGATTGGTAAGGCAAACCAGGGTCTGGGCAGGGTTTTCGGCAGTGGTTTGAACAAAAGAAGCAAACCAAATCAATGCAGCCATAGCCTACATGCGGTGCGAAAAATTCAATTGGCTTCTCTTGATGTATGGCATTCTGGGCTGTCTTCTCTGTGAGCGACTGAATACCCGAACTCAGTCGCGGGAATTGTCAATTTCGGTCTTTTCAAAATAAATTTCGAGATACACAGAAATAGCGATCAGGCAGTCCTAAAGGTATGCATCAATAGCAAAAAAAGGTCGGTTCATGAGCAGCCCCCAAGTTCATGAAATCGCTAGAGGGTCTTGTTATGGCCGTTTATACGGTCTAGGTCACACTCGTCGCGATGGACAAGCAAAGTCAAAGAAGAAGACACTGGTCGCGTACGACCAGTGTCACCCGGATATCTTCATCTGAGCTTCGAGCTGCCGTCAGATCGCGATCGGCTTGCCCAGCTTGCGGCGGACGGCGACGTACTGGCCGACGTGCATCAGCTCGTGGTTGCCGATGAGCATCAGGGTCGCGCCGTTGGTCGCGGCCATCCGGCGGACGGATTCGGGGCCGGGGGCGTCGAGTTCGGCGTCGGTCATCTCGTTGAGGAGACCCTTGGTCGCCTCGCGCTGGGCGGTGTAGAGGCGGAGATAGTCTTCGACCGCGTGATACTTCGAAGGGTCGTCGACGTTCGTCGTCTCGCGGCCGTGGCCTTCTTCCCAACCCTCGGGAAGGGCGGGGGAGGTGCCGGGCTTGATCGCGTCGACAAATTTCGCCTCGGTCGCGAGCAGGTGGCCGAGTTGCCAGGCGATGTGGTTCTGGCCCGGCACGGGGCGGACGAGCAGGTCGGCGGCCGTGAGGTCGGCGAGGTACGCCTTGGTGATGTTCTCAGCCATGGCGTAAGTTCCGAGTATGGCATCCTTGGCAT
>JANXSY010000259.1 GCA_025356435.1 Isosphaeraceae bacterium
CGAGCAAACGGTCGACGCCGTCTGGGCGGCGTGTGGGAGGCTGATCGACGAGTTCACCGAATCCGAGTGTCGCAATCACATCCGACACTGTGGCTACCGCTATACTTAAATGGGACGCGCTCTAGGATGCGTCATAACTACGGACGAGATCGCCGACTTCTGCTGTCAGAATCCCGAGAACTGTACGGCCGACGCGGCCAAGACAATCTTCTCGTTATCGACCACTTCGGCAAGGCCCGCCTGCGGCTCCTCTACTGCAAGGCCTGTAAGGATCGATCCTCCGAGTTCAAGGGACACCGTTCTTCAACTCGAAGTTGCCGCACGACAAGGTCCTCGCGGTTCTGGGGCACCTCGCCGAGGGGTGCGGGGTCCAGCAGACGGCCCGGCTGGTGGGCGTCAACAAGGACACGGTCACGCGGTCGGCCCTTCTCGCCGGCAAGCACGCCAGGGATGCCCACGACGAACTCCTGGGATTTTCCCCCCAAGTCCCGCGAGATCCAGCTCGATGAGACGTGGTCCTTCGTCGGCAAGAAGCAGCACAATTGCGACCCCGACGACGACGATCGCGGCGACGCGTGGGACTTCGTCGCCTATGACCCCGAACACCGGCTGGTCCTGGCGGTGATCCCCGGCTCCCGGTCCGTCGAGAATGCCGAAGCAATCGTCGCCGAAGCCAAACGAAGGCTCGGCGGCGGAACCCCGGAACTGATCACCACCGACGAGTTGCCGGCCTACTAAGAACGCGAACGAGGCGACTTTCAGCGAAGCGGTGCCGGACTCGCCGCAGCGAAAACCGGGACGCCCTCGAATCCTGCCCCGGCGTCGTCTGCCGGAGGGACTGAATTACGCGACGGTGCACCAGCATCGCGATGGGGACCGGGTCGTCTCCGTGGAACGCGGCAGGACTTCGGGACGCCCGGGGGCTTGAAAGAGGCCCTGGCTCGATCAGAGGTGAGCCATCGGGTGAACACGTCGTTTCTGGAGCGGCAGAACGGTGCCGATCGCGGCCGGAACGCGAGGTAGGCGCGGAAGACTTATCGCTTCAGCAAGGATTGGGAGGCGCACGAGGCGATGACATACCTGACGATGTATGGCTACAACTTCTGCTGGTGCGTGAGGATCTTGCGAGTGAAGGACGCCGAAGGAAGATGGAAGCAGCGGACGCCAGCGATGGCGGCCGGATTGTCGAATCACCCATGGACTTGGCGCGAGTGGTTCACTCGCCCAGCCGTTCAGTCAAAGTAGGACACTACCGAAAGTCGGTCATCGCTGGATCTCTTCCACACCAGCCGCCGCAACCCTTTTCAATAAGGGAGTGGCGGCTTTTCTGTGCGTATGGGTCAGCCCGCGATGACCTTCGCCCCAGTCGGTGCGCAACCGGCCCATATGCACGCTTGAGCCGGCAGCGAGAAGCAATCCATCAGTCGTTCGACAATTCGCGTCTTTTCCGCTTCGTCGGTGGCGAGAAACCCATACAGCGCGGGTCCCCAGGAGCTTTGTCCGACCCCGAGAAGCCCGATCTCAGTCATCGCTTTGAGGATCGCCTCAGATTTCGCATTGGCGAAAATCCCCCCCTGGACCGGAGCGAAGCACTGGCCTACGAGGTTTTGGATCTCCGTCAGCGACGCACCAAAAGCGGAAAGATCCCCCTCGGCGGCGGCGGGCAAGATTCCGAGCAACACCAGTCGACAGAGCCGATCGATGGTTGTAATCGAAAGACCAGGGAGCTGGGCGAAGGCCTTATGCTCTCTGGCACTCGAAAGACCTTCGCCGACTTCGGGAACGACGATCAGGACCGACCAATCGCTTGGCAATTCGATTCGGGCGAGGATGGGGGGATAGTCCGAGTGCGCGGCGCGTCCGCCGTCGACGATCAATCCGCCTTGAACGAAGCCGTGCAGACCGATCCCCGAGCGGAGGCCCCGTCCCGTCAAATGGGCAAGTCTGGAGATTGACGGGGCTGTTTCTCCCAAAGAGTGGAGGAGGAGTTTGGCAACGGCCAAGCTGATCTGAGTACCAGTCCCCAGCCCGACATGTTCTGGGGGTGCCGCCTCAACAGTCAACTCCATGGAGGAGATCGAGATCGCTTCCTGTTCGAGCTGGTGAACGACTCGACGGATGACTTCGCGAACCCTCTGAGCGAGCGGCCCTCTGGCCTCCCATGTCGGTGCGGGTTGCGCGACGATCGACAGTCCGGGGCGGTCGACCATAAGTCCGACGGACCCGAACTGCCTCGGAGCCTCTTTTCCCCAGGCGAGCAGGCCGAAATGAAGGCGGCTCGGGCCGGTCAGGCGGAGTAGGGGGGAGTTCAAGGCTGAACGCCTCCCGCCTCGATATAGGCCCGAAGAAGGGCGAACGCGGCCCTCTCGTCCGGCCCGCCCGTCTTTTCGACCAGGGGTGAGAGGCGGTTAAACTCATCGCGGATCTGTTCGATGGGCAAGATTGCAAGTCGCGTCGCCAGAATGGCCGCTTCGACCACGGCATGTTTGGCCCGATTCAAGCCGAACAGGTCGCGAAGTCGGCACGTGAGCACGGTTTCCGCCACGACAATCGCGCGTTCGGCCGATGCATCGACTTCGATCACACGGAATTCGTGATAACGTGCCGACGAAAGGATCACTCGACCCATTACTGCACTGGCGGGCCTGGTCACGACGTCTGTGACGGGGCCAATCGCGGCCCGGGCGAGGAGCAGGACGTCATCGGTAATGTGGAGAACACCTTCGCCGCGTGCCTGAAGATTGCGAAAGGTCGTCGATGTGCGGAACGGTCGGAGGACGAATCGAGACCAGTCCCCCTCGGAACTCGGTCCCATCGGGGCGACGTTCAAGGTTCCATCGGGACTCAAGGTCGTGACGATACCTTCAAGGATCACGGACCGACCTCGCTTCCGGACTCGGGTCCCGACTTCCCCCGCTTCGATCGCTCGCGGTGGCTGATCTCGGGCTCGGTCAAGAAACCCCAGTCGAGGGCCTGATCCTGGCGGTAATCTTTGTTCAGAGTCAAAGCCGTTTTTGCTTTCATCAATTCATAGCCGAGATAAAAGGCATGAGACGGGTCGTCGACGCCCATCTGTTCGAAGACGACGAAGGGATCGTCGCTCTTTAAATAATGAGTGCTGTTCATCGCATGGATCGACTGGTCCTCGGCAAAGATTCTCCAGTTGGGATCTTTGATCGATCGGGCGAGCGCGGCGAGTGATTCCGGGCCGAATCGATGCGGTCGCGGGTCGCGGAGCATCACAAGTCGGGGTTCGAGGTGTTTCGGCAAGGTCTTTTTCGTGACCGCGTGATGGGCCAATCGGCGGGCGAAGTCGATCTCCCGCACTGAAGACCTCGCCCAGTTAATGACCGCGGTCGTGAGGACGCTACGAACTCCGATTTCTTGACACAAGCCGATCAATAAGGTGTTCACGCCGGCCGAGTCGACATCGGTAAGTTCAGTCAGGTTACCGACACCCATCAGGATTTCCGCCTCTGGGTAACGACGGCGGGTCTCCAGGTAACGGCCGAGCGAGGCCGCGAAGCCGAAACCGATGGGTTCAAGGATGGGGTCGAGCCGAAAAGGCACCCGCTCCCGGCTTAGACTGTCGATTGTCGCCTCAAGCCCCTCCATCGTCCCTGGCTGGTCGGGAATGACGACGACCTCGACTCCCCAATCCTTCGCTCGCTCGGCGTTCGAACCATTCACACTCAGGATCAGGTCGGCCCCGGCCGCCACGGCGGCGCTCACTTCTGACGGGTTAAAGCTATCGATCGAGACGCGATATCCCTTGTCACGCAGGGCACGCACTGCGTCGTTGACTCCTCCCCAGGTCTCGCCCGGATCGCAGCCCAGGTCGATCCGATCGGCCCCTTGAGCGACGAATCGATCGGCCTCGGCGACGATGGCCGCCCGGGTCAGCTGGGGGGCGTGATTGATCTCGGCGAGGATCTCGATGTCGTAGGCCCCGTAGCCGTCCTTGTGGGAATCGTCCTGGCCAAGAAATCGCGGCAAGTCGCGGAGGTCTTGGGGGCCGGCAACCACTTCGGTTCGCGCCAGACTCGTGAGTTCCGCGAAGTCGCCGCGACAATGACCGGGGAGGATAACGCGGTCGATTCCCTCAACCACTACGAGATGGCGTGCCACCCATCGGGGCGTCATCAGGGCGGCGACTGAGATCGGCAAGACGGCCACCTCGGCGACGAAACCCGCTCGAGGCGCGAGTTCATCGAGCACTTGCCGCAAGGCGAATTCCGCCAGTCGGCCGGTGACGAACAGGAGTCTGAGAGGCCGATCTGTCTGCGTCATGGAAAATCCGCCGGCCGAAGGATTATCGGACGACTCCTCCGTTGACTCGGATCACCTGCCCTGTCAAAAACTCAGCCTGGGGACTGACGAGGAAACGCGCGGCCGAGGCCACGTCCTCAGGCGTACCCCATCGCTTGAGAGGCGTCTCGTTCAGGACACGATCTTGCCAGGCGGATGAGGCCGTATCGCCCCAGGCAGTCTTGATCCAACCAGGGGCCACCGCGTTGACACGCACCTTCGGGGCCAGGCTGAGCGATAGGCTCCGCGTGAAGGCAAGGATCGCCCCTTTGGTCGCCGCGAAGAGTTCTCCCGAGTCCCCTTCCATCCCAGTCTCGGCCTGATCCCAGCCCATCGTGACGATCGCGCCATGTCCCTGTTCCTTCATTCGCAGACCGATCGCCCGACAGAGCCGGATCGTGGCGACAACGTCGACAGCCCAGAGGTGGTCGAGCTTGGCGTCGAACGATTCTTTCGCGGCGGGACCGGTCAGGGTATCGGCACCGGCGAACTGGAGCCAGGCGTCGAGCCCGCCCCAGAGCGACCAGGCGGCGTCAACCAGATCGTCACCGGCACATCGGTCGGCGAGGTCGGCGGGGAGGATTTCGGCCTTTCGACCGAGTCCGCGGATCGCCGACGCCACGTCTTCGGCCGCTCGGCTTCGGGTTCGACCGTGGACGATCACGTCGGCACCGGCCTCGGCGAGGGCCAGGGCCGTCGCACGACCGATCCCGGTCGTCGAGCCGAGTACGGCCATCCGGAGGCCGGTCAGGTTGGGGAGCGAAGACGAAGGCGGCATGATGGATCGACGAGCGGGCCAGATCGAATGAGGGTCAATACCCTATCGTATCGCGAGTGGGGGAGGTTCGGCAGTGGGGACTCTCGAAGAAAAACACTTGGCCACCTTGGCTGACAGGCTCGCCGCGGGGCGACTTGTCAACCGCTTGAAGGTATGATCGTGGTCTCGGGCCGAGGCGTCTCGCCGGGTCCGTGGTCTCCGGGGAGGTCGGCGGTGAGCATCGACAGATCGACGGGACTGCGAATGATCGAAGATGCGACCTGCCCCGGTTGTGGGCTCCTCTGCGACGACCTCACGCTCGTCGTCGAGGGAGGTCGGATCGTTGAAACCCGTGGAGGATGCGACCGGGGTCAGGTCTGGTTTGAAGGCCGCGACGATCATTCAGGTGGCCCGACGATCCTCGGTCGCTCGGCGAGCCTCGATGACGCCCTCGGACGTGCGGCCGAGCTTCTCGCCTCGGCCAAGGCCCCGGCCGTCTGGGGCCTGGCTGGATCGTCGATCGAGGCCCAGCGCGTGGCCGTCTCGATCGCCGATCGGATCGGGGCCGTGGTTGGTATCGAAGGGGCCGACCCTGCGGGGCTTCGAGCCTTCCAGCGGGTCGGCGAAGTCTCGGCGACGTTCGGCGAGGTCAAAGATCGGGCCGACCTGATTGTCTACGACGCGGTCGATTCTTCGCCGATTCCCGAGAGGTTCCGCGAGCGATTTGCCGACGAAGCCGTGGGCCGATTCGTGCCGGAGGGGCGAACGGGTAGGACGATCGTCTGGCTTGGATGCTCCGACGATCCCCATGCACGCTCGTCGGACTTCGCCTTGAAGGTGCCGAAGGACAGGCAAGTTGCGTTCTACGCAGTCGTCCGGGCATTGGTCAACGGAATCGCCTTCGAACAAGAGCCGGTCTTGCGGTCGACGGGACTGCCCTTGGCCTCACTGGTCGAATTCGCTGAGCGACTCAAGCGGGCGAAATATGGGGCGCTGGTACTCGGTCGATCGGCGGACTCGTCGGCTGAGTCCGAGGCCAAGCTTACCCTCGTCCGTGACCTGAATGCCCATACCCGTTTCGTGGCGATCCACGTCGGGGGCCTCGCCAACGGGTCGGGGGCAAAGGCCGTGCTGACCTGGCAGGCCGGGGCGGCGGGGGATATCGATTTCGGCGGGGGATATCCCGCGCATTGCCCTCGCGACGGGGTCCGCGAACGACTCCAGAGAGGCGAAATCGACCTGGCCTTGATCGTCTCGAACGGCGATTGGCCGGGCGACGCGACGCCGACGATCCCTTGTATCCTCATCCATGACGATCACGATCCATCGCCGATCGCCGGGTTGGTCGAAGTGACGTTCCCGACTGCCCGACTCGGGATCGACGAAGGGGGAACGGTCACTCGTACGGATGGGGTGATGCTGCCACTCCGTCCGCCGTTCCTCGGCCGGAAGACCACTCAGGTCGAGGTCTTGCTTGGGATCGAAGCCAGGTTAAAGGACCGATCGCGATGAGCCTGCTCAAGATTGCCGGCGGGCATGTGGTGGACCCTGCGAACGGCGTCGATGGAGTCGCCGATCTCTGGATCGAGGACGGTCGCGTCATTCCATCGCCCGCTGATCCCTCGACCAGGCCCGATCAGACGATCGACGCAAGGGGGGATATTGTGATGCCCGCCGGGGTCGATATCCATTGTCACATCGCAGGACCGAAGGTCAACGGGGCGAGGTCGATGAGACCCGAGGAGCCGAGACGGGCGGGGTTCATGCACCGCTCGGAGATCGGCCGATCGGGAACGCTCGGGAGTGTGCCGAGCTCGTTCAGCACCGGGGCGAAATACGCGGGGCTCGGCTATGGCACCGCCGTCGACGCCGCGATCGCCCCGTTCGCGGCGCGGCACACGCATCACGAACTGGCTGATACGCCGATCATTGACAAGGCGTTCTTGATCCTGATGGGCAATAACCATTACGTGATGGAACGTATCCGCGACGGCGACCGTGAGCGGTTGCGGGCCTATCTGGCGTGGATACTCGGGGCGTCCAAAGCGTACGGCGTCAAGGTGGTCAACGCGGGGGGCGTTGAGACCTGGAAGCAGGGCAAGGGGAATGTGAGCACTCTCGATGACGTCGTGCCCGGCTTCGAGGTGACGCCGCGAGGCATCCTCACCGAACTCGCCCGCACGGTCGACGAGATGGGGCTGCCACATCCGGTCCACGTCCACGGGCAGAATCTCGGATTGCCCGGGAATGCCGACTCGACGATCGAGTTGATGACAGCGCTCGATGGCCACCGGGCGCATCTGGCCCACATCCAGTTCCACTCCTACGGCGGAGACCTCCGCACGATGGATTCGCAGGTCGGGAGGCTGGCGGACTACATCAATACGCATCGATCGTTAACCGTCGACGTGGGCCAGGTGATGTTCGGCGAGACGACGAGCATGACAGCCGACGGCGCTGTGGGGCAGTTTCTCCGCAAGGTGACGGGGCGAAAATGGCTGAGCCACGATGTCGAGTTGGAGACCGGCTGCGGCGTGGTCCCGATCACCTATGAAGATAAAAACGCCGTTCATGCGCTTCAGTGGGCCATCGGCCTGGAGTGGTTCCTCCGGGTTGACGACCCCTGGCGGATCGCCCTCTCAACTGACCATCCCAATGGCGGGTCGTTCCTCGCCTATCCCCAGATCATCGCCCTGCTAATGGACCGAGGTCGCCGCGCAGAGGCGCTGGCGAAGCTGCCCGCCAAGGTCCGCGACCGCTGCCCGCTTGGCGACCTCCCACGCGAGTATTCGCTCAACGAGATCGCCATCATCACCCGAGCCGGACCGGCCCGGATGCTGGGGATGACGCACAAGGGACACCTCGGCCCAGGGGCCGATGGCGACGTGACCATCTATCGCCCCGACTCTGACAAGGAGCGGATGTTCTCCCTGCCGAGATATCTGATCAAGGGGGGGCAGGTCGTGCTCGACGACGGCGATCTGAGGGAGTCGGCGGACGGTTCGCTCCTGCACGTCGCCCCCGAGCGGGACGGCCTGGCCGAGGCAGAAATCGCCGACTGGTTCAATCATCGTTCATCGATTCGTTTTGCCAACTACGGCATGGGCGACGACGAGGTGGCCAACACCCGTCGCGTCGAGGTTGGGGGGGGATCATGAGCGGCGTAATGATCGTCGATACGTTCGCCGAGGCATTCCCGATGACAGCGGCCCGCGCGGTCATCACGGCGAGCACGCCCGCCTGGGCCGAGATCGCCGCGAGGACGATGTCGGGCTATGCGACCAGCGTGATCGGCTGCGACGCTGAGGCCTCTATCGAGCGAGTCATGGCCCCCGAAGAGACCCCTGACGGCCGTCCCGGAGTGAGCGTGCTTCTCTTCGCGTTCAGTCGCGATGCTCTTGAAAAGGCCCTGTCCAACCGGGTCGGCCAGTGCGTCATGACCTGTCCGACAAGCGCGTGTTACAACGGGCTTCCGGTCGGCGAGAAGTCGATCGGGGTCGGCGGCCGGCTTCGCTATTTCGGCGACGGGTGGCAGATCAGCAAGCGGCTCGCCGGTCGCCGATACTGGCGTGTTCCGGTGATGGACGGCGAGTTCACATGCGAGGAGACCTTCGGCACAACCAAGGGAGTTGCGGGAGGGAACATCATCCTCCTCGGCGTGGATGGGCCGACCACGCTCCGCGCGACCGAGGCAGCCGTCATCGCGATGAGAGCCTGTCCCGACGTGATCCTGCCGTTCCCTGGCGGTATCGCGCGGTCGGGATCGAAGGTCGGCAGCAAGTACAAGGCCCTACGCGCGAGCACGAATACGGCGTTCGCGCCGAGCTTGAAGGGCCTCGTCGCCTCCGACCTCCCGCCTGGGGTGGACGCCGGCTACGAGATCGTGATCGACGGACTGACCCTCGAAGCGGTCGAACGAGCCACCGCCGTCGGCATCCGGGCGGGGAGTCTGTCTGGGGTGCTCGCGATCACGGCCGGGAACTACGGCGGCAAGCTCGGACCGTTCCACATCCGGTTGCGGGACGTGATCGAGCGGTATCCGTCCTAGCGTGGAAGTCCATCAAGGCTCAGTCTTCGACGCCAAGGCAAACACTCGGGCGGCGGACGACGTCGAGCCGGTCGATCTCGGCGAGAGCGGATTTAAGGCTAGCCTCGGCCGCGAGATGGGTCATGATAACGAGCGGCACATGACCGTCGGTGGCGTCGTCTCCGGGGTCATGCTGGATGACGCTGGCGATGCTGATCCCGTGCGAACCCAGTGACTTCGCCAGGGTGGCGAGCACGCCGGGCTGGTCGGCGATCGAGAACCGGAGGTAATATCGGCTCCTCACGAGGTTGGCGGTTGCAAGCCGGGCCGGAGGGGCGTCGTCGGCCCAGAGGTTGAGGGCGTTGAACGTCAGCGCAGCACGACCGACAACGACGTCGATCAGGTCTCCCACGACGGCCGAGGCGGTCGGCAATTCTCCTGCCCCTCGACCGTAAAAGAGGGTATCCCCCACGGCGTCGCCGACCACACGCACAGCGTTATAAGGGCCTCGAACCTCGGCGAGCGGGGTGCCTCGTTTGACGAGCGTCGGCGCGACTCGCAACTCCAAGGCCTCGCCCGCGAGCTTCGCGAGGGCGAGCAGCTTGACGGTATACCCAAGTTCGCCCGCATAGGTGATGTCCGCAGGCTGGAGCCGGTCGATCCCTTCGCGAGGGATCTGATCCGTGGTCACGGTCGCACCGAAGGCAAGTTGAGCCAACACGGCGAGCTTGTGGGCGGTGTCAGTGCCGTCGACATCGAGCGTGGGATCAGCCTCGGCGAATCCGAGCCCCTGCGCCTGCCCAAGCGCGACGCTATAGGGGAGTCCGTCTTGAGTCATCTTGGTGAGGATATAATTGCACGTCCCGTTGACGATCGCGGCCAGTGAGGTCACCTGGTTGGCCGCCAGCCCGACCGCCAGCGCCTGGATTATGGGAATGCCGCCCCCGACGCTCGCCTCGAACGCCACGGCCCGCCCATATTTTCTCGCCTGGGCGAAAACCTCGCGGCCGTGCTCGGCAAGGAGGGCCTTGTTGGCGGTGACGACGTGCTTCCCTGCTGCCAAGCAATCGAGCACGATCCCCAAGGTCGGATGCGTGCCGCCCATCGTCTCGATGACGACACTGATTTCGGGGTCGTCGATCACGCGACGCGGGTCGTCAGAGACCTCCACGCCGTCGAGCGAAACGCCCCTCGACTTCCCGAGGTCTCGGACAACGGCACGTTTGAGATCGACTCGCTTGCCGGACCGTCGTGTGATCAAGTCCGCCCGCTCGCCGAGCAGTCGCGCCACCCCTGACCCGACCGTCCCAACCCCCAGCAAACCAACAGCGATCCGTTCCATCCCGTCCCCTGGCCCTATTGGCTGAAGTCACCACGTCGCGAATCGTTCCGACTAAGCGTTTAGGCTAGCGGGTGGAGGGGTTTATCGCAAGTTCAGCGAGGCCGTAACGGATTTCAACCTCCCGCGCCGACGATCCCGAAGCGGTTGCGGAGGTCGACGATCAGCTCGGCGAGGTCGGGGGGCAGGGGGGCCTCGACGCGGATCTTTTCCTTGGTGATCGGGTGGATGAACCCGAGCGTCTGGGCGTGGAGTGCCTGGCGATGGAAGTGGGCCTTGCACCGCGGCTGTTCGCGAGGGCGATAGACCGGGTCGCCGACGACCGGGTGGCCGAGTTCGGCAAGGTGGATGCGGATCTGGTGGGTCCGGCCGGTTTCGAGCCAGCAGGCAACGAGCGTCGCCACTGTGGCGAACCGCTCAGCGACCCGATAGTGAGTGATCGCTCGTCGACCTTCGCCGTTGCGGCCGACCCCCCGGCGCAAGTCGCCGCGATCGGTGACGAGGTTCAGATCGACCGTGCCCGACTCCCTGGCGACAACGCCTTCGACGACCGTCAGGTATTGCCGCTCGATGTCGTGGGCCTTGAAGAGTGCCTGGAAGGCGCGGGCCGAGGTGGGCGTCTTCGCCAGGGCGAGCGCTCCCGAGGTATCGCGATCGAGTCGGTGGACGATCCCGGCGAACGGCCGGCCGCCGTGGCGGAGCTTGAGATAATGCAAGACCCGGCTGTGGAGGGTGTCATCCTCCCCCTCGGGCGTCGGAAGGGTGAGCACACCGGCGGGCTTGTCAACGATGATGACGAAGCGATCTTCGTACAACACTCTGAGCCGACCAGCGACCTTGCGTGCCTTGGGCCGATTCGGGAAGAAGGCGATATTAGCGTCGGCCTCAACATCGCGGCCCGGCTCGTCGCAGCGGAGCCCGTCAAGATCGATCCGGCCATTGCGCACCGCATCTTGGGCAGCACGTCGCGACAGGACAAAACGCTCGGAGACGAGTTTATCGAGACGGGTAGGCATGGGAGGAAAGTGCGCAGCCAAGGGAAAGTGGAGGGGATCTCGAACTCAAAACGGGACGCCGCGAGAACTCTCTTCGGGATGAGGCCAAGCTCGCCCGCGAGACCATCCTTGGCGTTATGATTGTAGCAAGTTGCGGGATAACGCGACAGACACCGTCGAGGACGGCAGTCGATCAAAGGCCCCCGAGCAGGCTCACGACGCCGCAGGCCCAGTGATTCAGTACATGCGTGTAAATCATAGTCGTTGACACGTCGGTGTGGCCGAGCAGTTCTTGCACAGTGCGGATATCGGAACCGGCTTCGCGGAGAGGAACGCCTCGACCTCCGTTCCCCCCATCTCGTTGGGATAGCGTTTCCCATGATGGAGAATAGAGCGACTGATCTAGCCGACGTAGGCTTCCTCGATGCGTATCGAGTCATGCAAGGTGCGCAACATGGTCGCAACCCGGTCCAAGAGCTTCAGCGGTTTCTTCTCCGCCCTCGAAGCCTTGGCGATTGACATCAGTCATCTTGACACCTTTTTCTTGACCTCGTAGCTCGTGCCACATCGTCTCAGTACGGCAACGATATTTCTGGCCGCGCAGCCTCTCATGATCTTGTCGATTCATAAGTGGTGTTAGGCGGAAGGTCTAGGGTGTTTAGACAGAATCCATTCTGGCTAATGACTGTTAGGCGGCAATCCCATGCTGAGCCGCGAGGAGTACGAACGCGTTGTCCAGGTCTTTCTGGTGGAACTAAACCATCTCTGCCTCGACGCCTCCAACCAAGCCCTCCGCGCGTTACCCCGCTTGAGTCCCGAGATTGATAGCTATCTCGATGAGCTTCGCGACGCGGCGAATGACCCCGGTCAAGCCCTTCGCTACGCCTTCGCCTACCTCGACGAATACATCTATGCGGATTGGGACCGCGTGGCCTTGGCCGGGTATGGGGCAGGTCGCCCGGCGGACTCGAAGCGCCGCTGATCGACCCCAGGTACAAGCCCGAGTTCCACGGACTCGAAGAGTTCTCCCAGAAGATCCAGAAGGACCTGTTCGACCCCAAGCAGGAGAATCAGAACGAAGAACTCAAGGAGGCACAGACGCAGACCGGCTGGCTGCGATCCCAGGACCGGCACCTTCTCGAAAGCAAGACCGTCCTCGAAGGGATTCACGGCACGCTGAGACAAGGCCAGGGCGGAGTGATGGCCGAATAGTCACGGCTTGATGGCATCGCCGTCCGAATTCGTCCCGGCAATCCTTGGCTTCTTGCCCATGTCGAGGGAAATCCCAAGTCGGGCGCGACCCTCCATGTCCTTCATCTCGATCGACGCCTCGCTGTTGATGACCTTCGACGTGAGGGTCCGCTTGCCGTTCTGGACCAGGATCGTGCTGCCCTGGTTCCGAACCGACGCGAGGTAGATGTCGGACAGGTCGTGGTTGCTATTACCTTGCTGGAGATGGAGTTCCGCCGTGTCGTCCCGGCCGAAGATCGCCACACGAAGGTTCCCGAACTGATCCTTCATCATGAGGTGGGATGGCTGATTCGGCCCCTTGTCACTCCCGAACACCCCCATCGAAATCCGCTTGTGGCCCTTCTCGTCGACTGCGACGAACGTGTGAGCACGGATCTCGTCGGGAACCTGATCTCCTCCCGCTCCGGCAACGCATCCGATCGCGACGGCCGCGAATCCGCATCGCCACAGCCTCAACTCACGCTCGATCCTGCCGATCCGGTCCACTTCGGCCTCCTTTTGTCAAAAGAACGATCGTTTCAGACCTTTTGGCGGATGTCAATGGGGATCTATTCGATCGCCGAGGTTTATCCATGCCCACAACGATCTCGGTCCCGTACAAGGAACTCTACGACGGCCTGACCGAATCCATCGACAAATCGACCGTCCAGGCCACCAAGAAGTACCTGGTCAACTGGTCCGACCGATGGCAGTTCGCGAGGGACATGGCGGGCAAGGCCGTCCGTGTCGGGAACAACCAGATCGTCCGCACGGTCCCGTACCAGTACCCCGACAACCGGAACCTCTTCGCGGTCGGACTGTCGATGGAGTCGGCCGTCTGAAATTTGGTGTCAGAGCATCTTTTCGACAAATCCGTTTTTGGCTGGTCCTTGCACCGAGGCCGTCCTTCACGTCTCCATTTCTCGACGGTCCAGAGAGAACGCCGGCTGGCCTCTTGCTGGTCTCGAGAGCGGTGCCGACAATTGGAGAGGGCTCAAGAGGTGTTCGCGACGGGGGTGCGGTGGCGATGTCCGATCAAAGATGGGGATGGGGACTGG
>JANXSY010000017.1 GCA_025356435.1 Isosphaeraceae bacterium
GGCGGCGGCACGACCGGCGGCGGCGGCGGCACGACCGGCGGCGGCGGCGGACTCGGCGGCGGCGGTGGCTTGACGACCGGTGGTGGCGGCGGCGGCGGATTCGGTGGCGGCGGCGGCGGTGGCAACACCACCGGCCTCGGCGGCACCACCGGCGGCGGCGGCGGCGGCGGTGGCGGACAATCGGCCCCCTCGGCCTATATCGTCAACCCGATCATCGATCACACCCTCGGCAATCGCCTGCCGATCGTGGTCGGCACACAAGGCCCTGGCTCGGCCGGCAACCTTCCGGGCTTTACCGGCAACCTCGGCATCCCGTTCATCCAGGGAAGTGCTGCCCAGATCGCTCCGTTCAACGCCGTCCCCGGCGTCGGCGGAACCTTCGGCATCTCCTTCCTGAGCGACCTGGAAGTCTTCCTCTTCCTGACTGCCGCCCAGGGTGACAGCCGGTCCAACATCGTCCAGGCCCCGAAGGTCACGACCTTCAACGGTGCCCAGGCGACCGTCCTCAACACGAAGAACACCTTCTATGTCGCGTCGCTCCAGCCAATCGTCGGCTTCGGTGCGGTCGCGTTCCAGCCAACCCCTGCACCGCTCCAGGACGGCGTTCAGCTCTCCGTCACCCCCGTCGTCTCGGCCGACCGCCGATACGTCCGGATGACTCTGAGCCCGCAGTTCCAGACGGTGACCGGGCTCGCCTCCTTCCCGGTCCCTGCGGCCGTCGGCGGCGGCGGACTCGGTGGCGGTGCGACCTCAATCACCGGCCTGATCCAGCTCCCCGAGACGACGACCACCATCATCAACACGACCGTCACCGTCCCTGACGGCGGCACCGTGCTCCTGGGTGGCGTCAAGCGGATGCGTGAAGAGCGGAAAGAATACGGCGTTCCGCTCCTCTCGAAGACCCCGATGATCAACCGCCTCTTCCGCAACATCGGGATCGGACGCCGGACCGATAGCTTGATGCTCATGGTCACACCTCGGATCATCATCCTTGAGGAAGAGGAGGACCGGCTCGGCATCCCGCCGGCCACCCAGTGACCTCCCTCCGGCCCGCCCCCGACGCCCCTCGGCGAAGGGGGCCGGACCTCACGACCTGAAACTTCCCCAACGCGAATGGCCGTCCGGGTTCCCCTCCCGGACGGCCTCTTTCTTTTCGAAGCGCTGAGAAGTAGCCCGACGACTCCGACCCGCTCTTGCTCGATCCCCGCCACGCGGCCAACATGGTTGATCCCCTGACTCCGCCCTTCCATTGCGGGACCGACAGCGATGTTCGCTTCATTGATCCTACTGATCGCACTAGCATCTCCCGGGCCTGCCGATCCCCAGCCCGCCGACACCTTCAAGCCCAAAGCCGGATGGAAGCCGCTCGGCAAAGACGTCTGGTTTGATCCGCTCACGAAGAGCCTGATTCTCCGGGGCCGGGTTGCCCTCCGCGAAGGTGCGCTCGAACACCTGATCTGCTCAAGAGGGTCGAAAGACCACGAGTCGACCCTAACCACCGAAGCCCCGCCCCGGATTATCCACGCCGGACTCCTCCTCACAGGTGCCGAACAGGGCCATCCGGTCCGGTTCGAGCCGAAATTCGAGCCGCCAACAGGCTCGGCTATCGCCATCGAGCTCACCTGGACTGACCCCGCCGGCAAACCCCATAAGGCCGACGCACGCACCTGGGTCAGGGATCTCAAGACCGACAAACCTCTCGAAAAAGACTGGGTCTTCGCCGGGAGCGAACTCTTCATCGACCCCCGGACCAAAGAGAAGGTCTACGCGGCCGATGACGGCGATATCGCCACCGTCGCCAACTTCCCATCTTCGCTGCTCGACCTGCCATTCCGAAGCTCCGCGAGCGACGCCGACCGCGTCTATGTGTCCAATACCGAGGCCATGCCCGAACGCGGAACCCCAGTGACGATCGTCCTCAAACCCCGACCCCAGCCCCGTCCCTGATGATCAACGAATTTGCCCTATTCAACACACCTCGGCGAATGTTGACATTCATCAGCATCATGGTTAAGATTCCCTTTAATATGGGAGGTCGAGGACATGACGAGCATGGCGATTGAGAACCTGGCGACGGCGGACTGGAGCGACGATATCGAGCGCCTCTCCGGCGAGCATCCGCGCGAGATCATCCGATGGGCGGTCGAGACCTTTGCCTCCCGCCTGACGATGGCGACCGCCTTCGGTCCCGAAGGATGTGCGATCATCCACATGCTTGCCGAGATCGGCACTCCGGTCAGGGTGTTCAACCTCGACACCGGCTACCAGTTCGCCGAGACGCTCGCCCTCCGCGACCAGATCGCCGAGCGATACGGGATCGAGGTCGAGTTGGTCCAGCCCGACACGACAGTCTCTGACTACGAGGCCCAGCACGGCGGGCCGCTCTACGTGACGAATTCAAACCAGTGCTGCTTCGACCGTAAGATCGTCCCCCTTCGCCGCGCGGTGGTCGGGTATGACGCCTGGATCTCCTCGATCCGGGCCGACCAGTCGTCGCACCGGGCGCGGGCCACGGTGATCGGCTGGGACCCCAAGTTCAACCTGGTGAAGATCAACCCGCTCCTGAACTGGACCCAGCGTGACGTCTGGGCGTTCGTCGTCGCCAACAAAGTCCCCTACAACCCGCTCCACGACCAGGGTTATCCCTCGATCGGTTGCTGGCCTTGCACCCGCGTCGTCGCGGCTGGTGAGACCGACGAACGGGCGGGGCGATGGGTCGGACAGGCCAAGACCGAGTGCGGTCTACACTCGCTCGACAGCAGTCAGCTCTGATCCCCATCCATGAAAATCTCCGCCAAGGTCGAATACGCCTGTCTCGCCGCCCTCGCCCTGGCCCGCCAGCGCCCCGATGAGCCGCCCCTGCGCATCCGTGAGATCTCCGAGTTGCACGGCATCCCAGAGCGCTACCTCGTACAGATCCTTCTGCAGATGAAGGGGGCGGGGCTCGTCGTGAGCACCCGAGGGGCGCTCGGCGGCTATCGACTCGCCCGCCCCCCTGAATCGATCACGCTCGGCGAAATCCTCTCCTCGATCGACGGCCCCGACGCCCCGACCCGAGAGGCCCACGAGCCGACCGCTCAGGCCCTCTCTGTCGTCTGGCAGCGCGTGCGTGCGGCCGAGCGGGCCGTCCTCGACCAGATCACCCTGGCCAAGCTTGCCTCGCACGACATGCCCAGAGAATGGGTGATCTGAGAAAAAACCGATCAACCGCAGATGCCGCCCGCGTGGGCCGGCAAACATCCTTGACCCTCGTTTACGGACGCAGATCCCTCGGAGTTGTTTGATGAACAGTCCTTACGGCGGAACCCTGGTGAATCTCCTGGTCGACGAGGCCCGCGCCTCAGAGATGAAGGCGACGGCGAAAGATTACGCGAGCATCACGCTCGACGAGCGGGGCCTCTGCGACCTCGAACTGCTCGCTGTCGGCGGCTTCTCGCCCTTGAAGGGTTTCCTCGGTCAGAAGGACTATGAGCGCGTCGTCGCCGAGGGCCGTCTGGCCGACGGGACCGTCTGGCCCTTGCCGATCAACCTGCCCGTGAACGTCGGCAACGGCGTCGAAGTCGGCAAGCCGCTCGCTCTCCGAGACGTCTACGGCAACCTGCTTGGCTTCCTCCACGTCGAGGAACTCTACACCTACGACAAAGAGGCTGAGGCCAAGGGAGCCTACGGCACGACCGATGCCAAGCATCCGTCGGTCGCCCATCTCCAGAAGCAGCCCGGCCATTACGCTTCGGGTCGGCTCGAAGTGATCCGCGTCCCACCGCACTACGACTTCGTCGAGCTGCGCCAGACCCCGGCCGAGCTGCGTGAGCATTTCAAGTCGAAGGGCTGGGACAAGGTTGTTGCGTTCCAGACCCGCAACCCGCTCCACCGCGCCCACGAAGAACTCACGAAGCGCGCGGCCGAACAGATCGGTGGCGGCCTGCTGATCCACCCGGTCGTCGGCGTGACCAAGCCCGGCGATGTCGACCATTACACCCGCGTCCGCTGCTACCGGGCCTTGGTCGACAACTACTACGAGCCCGAGTCGGTCGTCCTCAGCCTGCTGCCGCTCGCGATGCGGATGGCCGGACCTCGCGAGGTCTTGCTCCACGCGATCATCAGGCGCAACTACGGTTGCACCCACTTCATTGTCGGCCGCGACCACGCCGGTCCCGGCAATGACTCGACCGGCAAGCCGTTCTACGCCCCCTATGCCGCGCAGGAGTCGATGAAGACGCACGAGTCCGATATCGGCATGATCATGGTTGACTTCAAGCAGATGGTCTTCCTCCCCGACGAAAACCGCTACAGCCCGGTCGACGAGGTCGCCGCTGGCGTCAAAACGGCCGACATCTCGGGCACCCAGGTTCGCGACAACTATCTCGCCAAGGGCCTGCCCCTACCCGAGTGGTTCAGCCGACCCGCCGTCGCCGCGATTCTCAACGAGACCAGCCCGCCCAAGTTCGCCCAGGGCCTGACCATCTGGTTCACCGGCCTCTCGGGGTCGGGCAAGAGCACCGTCGCCCAGGCACTTGTTGAACGGCTGGCAGAGTACGGTCGGAACGTCTCGTTCCTCGACGGCGACGAGATCCGCACCCACCTCTCGAAGGGTCTCGGCTTCAGCAAGGAAGACCGCGACACCAACATCCACCGTGTCGGCTATGTCGCCGGGCTCGTCAATGCGGCGGGCGGCACGACGATCTGCGCCGTCATCAGCCCCTACCGAGAGCCGCGCGACAAGGCGCGTAAGTCATCGAAGGGGAACTTCGTCGAGGTCTTCTGCGACACCCCGCTTGCCGAGTGCGAGAAGCGTGACGTCAAGGGCCTCTACGCCAAGGCCCGCACCGCCGTGGCCGAAGGCAAGCCGATGGGTTTCACCGGGGTCGACGATCCCTACGAAGCCCCGCTCAACCCCGAAGTGACAATCGACACCAGCAAGCTCAACGTCCAGCAGAGCGCCGACACGATCATCAGCAAATTGATCGAACTCGGCTATATTCTCCCCCACGGCCACATTCCGGCCTGATAAGCTGAAATCATGACCGACTTACGCCGGGTCTGTCCGGTCAGCCCCCTCCTTCGTCGTGCGGGATCGGGCTGATAGGGCAGACCCGGTGTTTTTTCGAAGATCAGACCGGTCCTCAGGGTGCTCCGATCATCACCACGTTATCAACCCGGCCGACGATGTCCTGAAAGTCATCGTTCGATGTTTTCCGAATAGCCTACTCATGTAGCATACTCATGTCTGGCGTCCCCTTCACCTTGGTCCATGCGTCCGTGGAAATGTTTCAGCGACCTTTCGTTTAGCGATTGACGACGGGTCAGAGTCCGTGCCCCAAGTCGCCTCGGGATCGGCGGTCCTGAACATCGACTCCTGACCCAACGTAGGAAGAACCTCCCGCCAAGGTTTCGGTGCCTCGTCTTCAAGACCCATTCTCAGGTCCAGGGGAGAGAAAACCGATGTATCCGGGGATCGTCGGTGTTCCCTGTGTGCTACCCTGACCTACAGTTAACTGAGACCGTAGTCCATTCTTCGCCGCCGGTTTGAGCCCTGCAAAGGGCTGGTTTGACGACACAACGGAAAAAAGAGGCCACCGTGTCTAATTTTTCTGTGAACGTAAACCTTTCCTTGAAGCGACATGCGATCTCCGGCTGCTCTTAACCCGGCGAAAAAGTGACATCCTCGATCCGCCCCCGTTTGGGGTGGAC
>JANXSY010000041.1 GCA_025356435.1 Isosphaeraceae bacterium
TAGCCAAGTGGTAAGGCAGAGGTCTGCAAAACCTCCATCCCCGGTTCGAATCCGGGCGGCGCCTTGGCTCATTAACCCCTTAGATTAAGGGGTTTTTTCTTGCGCCTTGTTCTCGAAGCATGATACCGTTCGCGCGCACCCTCACAAGGCTCTCGAACGTCTTCGCCTCTGCCTTCCTTTAAACGCTGTCAGGACCAGAAGGCCTATAAGGCCCTCCGGTCCTGACGTATCAACCGATCTCCGAGGAAGCCGCCGCAATCAGCCCTGGCTAATCTTTACCGTCACAGGCTGCTTGGTCTTCACAAGCTTATCCCCCGCGAACTTGTAGAACGACCCGGCGGGCACGACCTTACCGCCGTGCCGAGGTTTCCCGTAATGGGGATGATGCGCGGGGCTAATCGGGCTTAGGAAGACGCTGTCCGTTCCCGAACTCTTCAAGACCTTGACGTGCCCCACGCGACCGACGATCGAGTTGATCCCGGTCCCACCCTGGACGAGGTTCTTGCCGAACCAGGCATGAATCCGGCTCGAACCGGCCCCGGCGGTCAGGAAGTTGTGCCCGCCGTGGCCTCCGTCGAGGGTCGTGGGGATCATCACCGACGGATTGATCAAAATCGAATCGCTCAACGGCGTCCCGTAGACGACAATCCGGTCGATGGCCGTGGACGCGGGCTGAATCGAGTCGATGACGCCGTTGACGGTCGTCTGAAGAACCCCGTTGGTCTGGGTGATGCTGACCGAATTGCCGAGGCCATCGAAACGGGGCGGTGGTGTGACGACCAAGACCCGACCGATGAGGCGGACGGCATTCGTCATGCCGAGCGAGACGTTGATCGTCACCGGCGAGGTATTGCTGACGAAATTCGGGCTCGGTCCACCGACGCTCGTGACGTTGTAGCTGAACGTGTCGGTACCGGTAAAGTTGGTGGTAGCCGTGTAGGTGAGCTTGCCAGTCACGGGGTCGAGGCCGCTGATCGTACCATGCGTCGGCTGGGAGACGATCGCGTAGCTCAACGTCTGGCCCATACCAGGGTTTGCCGATTGCCCGGCAAGCTGGATGGAGCTCGGCGTGTTGGCCGTGGCGCGGACGCTAAGGGGAAGGGTGTACGGTGCCAGGCCGATCGACGTCGCGCTCGAATTGACGGTCAGGGTGATGTTATGAGTGTCATAATTACTCGGATTGGTCACGCCCTGGCCGCTGTGATCAACCTGATTCCTGACACCCACGAGGACGTTTATCGTGCCGCTGAATCCGGCGTTGGGAGTGACAGTAACCACGCCGTTCGCGTCGACCGTCGCGGTCGCGTTCTGGACGGGAGTGAACGTCGTTCCCGTCGGTGCGACGCCGCCGCCGACCGAATAGGTGAGGACGTCGGTCTTCGGTTGGGCTGTGATCCCATTCAGCTTGAAAATCGCCGGTTGACCACTTCCCACCGTTAACTGGGTCAGGAGCGGTCCAAGAAAGGGGCGTTCGTTCGAGTTTGGGTCGCTCGGTGCCGTGGCGTTCGTCGGGCCGACGTTCACCTGGAACGCCTGCATCTTGGAAGTGCCACTCGCGGGCTCGGTCGCCGTCACTGTGATCGTCGAAGTGGCACCCTGAGCGGCCCCAGTAGTGTCGACGTGAACGACGCCATCCGGGCTCGTATTGGAGAGAGTCGCCGTCGAGATGATTATGGGCGAGGCTGGGGTCGTCGTCCCGGACTGGGTCGCGACGTGCGTGATCTGGTTGAGGACGTCTGCGCCGGCGACCAACTGGCCAAAGATTGTCTTGTTGAAGTCGAGGAAGCGGGGCGTGCTAGTCGTGACGTAGAATTGAGACGTGTTCGTATCATTCCCCGCATTCGCGAGGGCGAGCTGCCCCGACCCGTTGTAGACGAGCTGGAGATTATATTCGTCAACGAACGGAAAGCCCGTCGCCGGAAGGCCGCCCGGCTGGCCCTTGGCGGGAGGCGAGTCCATGCCGGTCCCGGTAACAGAGCCGCCTTGCGCGATGAAGCCGTTGGCGTCGGGGAAGCCGGCCGAGATCCGGTGAAAGTTCTTGCCGTTATAGAAGCCCGAGCTGACAAGCTGCTCAATCTTCGAAGCCGAGATGGGCGTCAAGTCTTCGAAGAGCTGGAAGGTCATCGACCCAGAGAAGGCGGGGTCATTCGCCCCTCCCGATGCGTGGTTCACGTTCAGGGTGACGAACTTGCCCTGGGCGATCGTCGCCTTCACGGCGGGGTTCGACGACGAGACCGTGAAGTTCTGGGAGGACGAGCCGCCGAGATCCCCGTTGAGGGGGACCTGGTAGCCGAGGTTCGCCGGAGACGTGATATTTGGTAAGGCGGCCAGCGAAGCCGTCATAAGCGCCCGGCTTTCGAGCGGCTCAATCTTCAGATGCGCCCTCATGCGCGAGCGCCCTTGGCTTGTGGGGGTCTCTCGACGCGAGGCGTCCCGTCCTGTGCGCTCGATCATCCGGCATCCTCCCGCAGACGACCACACCGACCGCAATCGACCGGTGCGGCGGCTAAACATCCTCTCAATCGTATCGGTCTTGACGATTCGCCCACTTGAGACGAATTGGCCGACAAGAAGAACGTGAGCGCCGGCGGTGGTTCTTTATCCCTGAACGGCGCAATAAGAAACGG
>JANXSY010000068.1 GCA_025356435.1 Isosphaeraceae bacterium
GCCTCGACGACGGCCGGCGATGTCCTTGATTACTTCGGCGCGACGACGGCCGGGCTGAGAATGGGCGGGGTGGTGACCGGAGTCGGGGCCGTGATGGCCTTGGGATCTTTGCGAGCCTCGGGCACCGGCTTGCCGAGCTTCTGAAGATAGTAGGCGATCACCGGGCGAACCGAGAGGTCGGGCGTCAGGGTGAGCGCGTTCGCAAGGTGCTCGGCGGTGATATCGACCGGCTGTCCGGCTTCGAGACAGGCCATGCCGAGTTCAAATTCCCAAACAGCTTGCCGGTTCACTTCCTCGGGGAGTTCGAGGAACGTGCGCGTCGTCGCCATCGGATCGCCCTCGATCAAAAACCGCGTTGCCTGCGGTGCTTTGAGAGCGCACTCGAACTTGAGTCGCGGGATGGCTTCGCGTCTCCATAGAGAGACCGTGCTGCTGTAGTTACCCAGAAGCAAGAACACCCGCCCTTGCCGCATGGCCGCCGTGCCGGGGCCGTCGGAGAGGTTGACGTCGCTGGAGTTTCCCCCGGTCCAGAGTTCGAGGGCTTTCTCGGGCTGGCCGGTTTGACAGTAGAGGTCAAGGAGCATCGGGTTAACTTGCAGGGGAGTCATCCCAGCCTGCCGGGCCTCTTCAAGATTCGCGATCGCCAGTCCGACCGCGCCAACCTGACGCGCCGCGGCGGCTTTCTGAAGCGGGCCGGCCTGAGACTCGACCCCCATGTTTTGGATGCGGATCTGGATCTCGTTCAACTGGTTGTTCATCTCGGTGAACTGAGTGGTCAGCGTCGTGAGGTTTTCGATCGGTACGTTGTCGACCCGCTCGTAATACTTCAGCACGAGTTCGAGACGATCGCGGCCGAGGTCGAGAAAGCCCTGGTTCGAGTAGAGCTGGGCCAATTGCATATTCAACCGCGCGAGCTCGGAGTATTCTTCGGAAGTCTGGGGAGGGGGAGTCGTCATGATCGCGTAGTTGAGCGCCGTGAGGAGTTGCCGTACGCGATCCGTCAGGAGCGGCGACTGCCGGGGAAGGCTGTTCAGAGTGGAGATGTTCTCGAGCGTCGGCTGGATGCCGGCGACCAGCCCTGACTCTTCGAGCAGCAGGAAGCGATAGGCGTCGGCGAGCTGGCGATAGGCTCGGGTGTCGTCGGGCTTGAGCGAGAGGGCGAGCCGAAGCTCGCGGATCGCCATGAAGCAATGTGCGGGATCGGGCAGATAAGGTGCCCCCGCTTCGACCTCCGGCGGATGGAGCCACCGATAGGCCGCATCGTTATGCGGCTGCGCCTTCGCGACCGATCGCGACTGATAGATCTTGTCGAGGTCGGTTGTCGCGGTGGGCAGCTTATCGCTCGACGCCGTGAGCCTGGGTTGTTTGTACAGAAGGTTGTCGGCATCGAGCCTGTTCGCCCGGAAATAGGCCATATCGGCGGCGGGGGCGTCGGGCTGGCCGAACATGACGACTGCCCCGTCGTCGTAGAACGGCACCCACTGTTTGTTCGAGACGAGGGCCTGATAGGTCCGGGGCGAGTGATCGAGTTGAATCATCACCGCGCTGATGTTGAATTCTTTGAAGATCGCCTTCCAGGTCACTTCGTCTTCGTCGCGGATCGCTTTCTGGACCTCTTCATACTTCTGGATCGTCAACGCCGAGAACAGGTGTCGACGGCTGTCGATGAAGGTTTTGCGTCTCGGCGAGGCACGCCAGATGGTCGCGTCGCCCTGCAAGGGCAGGGTGTTGAGGACGTTGCCGGTGATCGGTGCATCCCGCAGACTCTCGGCCGCCTCAAAACGAAATTCGTCGGGATTGAAGCCGAATCCGAACTGGAGGTCGCGTTCCGTCATCCCCCAGCCGATGATCTTGATCGCAATCGCCAGCGCAAAGAGCGCGAGGGTGATCGCTCGGCCGCCCGTCGAGAACACGGCCCATCCACGACCCAAACGCCCCTCGGTACGGAAAAGCGATTGATACCACTCTTGCCCGTTCAGAGTCAGGGTCGCCGCCATCACGACCGCAAACGCGCCTCGCTGCCTCAGGGCAATGACCCAGAAGGCCGACGCGACGACGTAGACGAGGAACCTCGATAGCTTGAACTGGCGATGATTGATCGCGAACGAGGCGAGCCCGAACCCGATGACGACCAGTTGATAGATCCGCTCGGTCTCGATGAATTCACGCTGAGACGCAGACCAGGTCTTCCCGAAATACGAAAGGCCGTCGACGATCGTCGGGCCGGAAACCCAGCCGATCGAGGGGATCAGCATGCTGAACGCGGCGGCGTACGTGCGATGGATCGAGGGATTGACCAGGCAGACCGCCGCGCAAATTCCGAGCCCGATCAGACCCTGCTTGAGGGTGATCGCTTGAGTCGTTTTGTCACGATTCGGTTCTTTTGTCAGACCCCGAGCGACCACCGTCACGGCGAGCACGATCAGGCCGACCAGGAACGATTCGTCGAAGTTGGCCCAGAGCAGGAAAAGCGGTATCAGCGCGTGGAACGCCCACCGACGATCCTGTCCAAAGGCACGATAGAGCCAGAGGAGTTCGATCGCGAGGAAGAGCTGTCCCCAGAGGAGGCCGCCCACGGCGGTCGGCCCAGCGATACCGCCAAACGTCAAGCCGCCCGGAGCGAGGACGACGCCGAGGGCCAGGATCGCGCAGACCGATGACCACCAGAGTCCAGGCCCCTGACGCCGGATGCGAAGGATGACCAGCACCGTCGCTGCTCGAAGCAACGCATCAAGGACGACCAATCCCGCCGCTCCCCACTGCTCAGACTTCTCGACTTGCTCACGCTTGGCCTGCACGACTTCGGGAGCCGGAGAATTGACCTGCGAATTGGCATCGACGGGGGTCAGGCTGGAGACGAGCTTAAAAATCTCATAATGGGCAAGGTCGGCCAGCCAGGGGACATGAACCCAGCGTCGGCCTTCCTCGGTGTATGAAAACGTATCTGTCGTGAGCGGTGAGCGGGTCGCGGCAATCTCTCGGCCGGCCTGGAGGTGCGTCCAGACTGACGACTGAGTGATTTTGTTCGCCGAGGCGATAAAGCAGAGCAGGAGGGCGAACGCCCCGATGAAGAGGTCGTTATAACCGTTCCACTCGGACACCTTTTCCGCGGTCCAAGGCTCCGGCTTCGGTGGTTCGGGGACCACCGCCTCGGGCGTGGGTTGGCCCTGCGGAAGCGGCTCTGCGGCTTGAGCGTCGGTCATTGAGCCATCGGGTTGATGAAGGATGGAGAGGAGCCGAAGATTGCGGCTGCCCGGGAAAAATGGAAGTCTCCATGCTAGGCCCATCGCGATGCGTCGGTCAAGAGGGCGGGTGGTGCGCCGCAACCGTCCTTCGGCGTTCGCGTTCGGAGACGACGAGTGGGCCAGACCTCTTCGTTGACTTCTCTTTTTCATGAACTAGAATGCGAAGGTTCGCGATTTGCGGAGGTTAGATGAATGGCCCGTTGGCCACCTCGACATTTTCTCCCTCCGCCTCGCTGGGGCCGTCATGCGCATTCTCACCGCGATCCCCGTCTATAATGAAGAAAAGCACCTCGAAGCGATCCTCGACGAGGTTCTTCGCCATGCCGACGACGTTCTGGTGATTGATGACGGTTCGAGCGATCGCACTCCCGAGTTGCTGAAATCTTTCCCGGCCGTCCAGGTAATTCGCCACCCGCAGAACCGAGGATATGGGGCTGGCCTTCGGAGTGCGTTCAACCGCACGATCGAGGCAGGATACGACGCCTTGGTGACGCTTGACTGCGACGGCCAGCACGAACCCTGCCGCATCCCCGAGATTGCCGCGCGTCTCGAAGATGCCGAGATTGTCTCTGGCAGCCGATACCTCGAAATCTTCGATCCGAGTCAGATCCCTCCCATTGAGCGAAGACGGATCAACATCGAGGTGACTCGATGGCTCAACGAATGTCTCGGGCTCAATATCACTGACGCCTTTTGCGGATTCAAAGCCTACCGTAGGTCTGCCCTCGAAAAGTTTGACATCACTGACGACGGCTACGCCATGCCGCTTCAGGTCTGGGTGCAGGCGGTCGCACACAGCCTGAGCCTCATTGAGGTTGCCGTCCCTTTGATTTATCTCGACGAGTCTCGGGCGTTTGGCGGGTCTCTCGACGACGCCACGTTTCGGTTGAATCATTATCGCCAGGTCTTCAAGCAAGCCCTCGAACGTTCCGGCCTCGCGGCTGTCGGGAGCTGCGTTTGATGCAGGCCCATCGCTTCCGGGCTCCGAAACAGGATGGCTCGATCTTCAGCGAGCCCATCCTCGACAACGCCCCGCTCGTCCTGGCGTCGAATGCAAAACGTTTGGCGGGATGGAATTACGACTTCCAAGGGCGACAGTTCTCGGTCCTTCGCGAGAAGGTACGCGACGACGTGTTCGCGGCGGCCCGGCTCTATCACGAGGCCGCCGGGCTCGACATCCCCGCGACGCCCCTCCTCGACGCGCCGATGGTCGTCACGGGGCATCAGCCGGAACTCTTTCATCCGGGCGTCTGGATCAAAAACTTCGCGGTCGCCGGAATCGCCCGGGCGTCGGGGGCCTCGGCGCTGAATCTGATCGTCGATAACGACGTCCCCAAGGGAGCGTCGATCCGCGTCCCCCACCGGACGCCTCGGGGCATTCGGACGCAGGTCGTGCCTTTCGACAGTTGGTCGGGAGAGAGGCCGTTCGAAGACCAATCGATCGCGGATCGTTCGCTTTTCGACAGCTTCCCGCACCGGGTCCGCCAAGTCTTGAGCGATCAAGTTCCCAATCCCCTGGTGGATCGATTCTGGGGCTATGTGACCTCGGCCCCCGATGGCATGCAGGTTGTCGGCCAACGATTCGCCCGGGCGCGGCGGCTGATCGAAGCGGAATGGGGTGTGAAGAACTGGGAGATTCCGCTTAGCAGTCTGTGCGAGACTGAGGGATTTCTCTGGTACGCGAGCCATCTCCTCGCCCACCTTCCCCGGTTCCAGGCCGTCCACAATGACGCCCTCGATCGCTATCGGTCTCTCTATCACATCCGCAGTAAGAATCACCCCGTCGCCGCACTGGGCGGGGAAGGTGACTGGCTTGAGGCCCCGTTCTGGGTCTGGCGGAAGAGCGAACCACGACGGCGGGCCTTGCTGGTTCGTCAGGTCGGCAAGTCGATGGAGCTGAGGATGGGCGGCGAGCCATCCCCCTTCTTGAAAATGCCGCTCGCTGCCGATCGCGACGCCTGTTGCGCGGTCGAGGCCCTGAGAGAACTGCCGGGGCAGGGCATCCGGCTCCGCACCCGGGCGCTGACGACGACAATGTTCGCCCGGTTTCTCGTGGGAGACCTATTCGTCCACGGGATCGGCGGGGCGAAGTATGACGAACTCGGCGACGAGGTGGCCCGCGACTTCTTCGGGATCGAGCCGCCTGACTTCTTGACGCTGTCGATGACACTCCACCTCGGGCTGCCGACCTCCTCGGCGAACCTTGATGACCTGCACGCGATCGACCGTCGGATTCGCGATCTGGCGTGGCAGCCAGAGCGGTTTCTCGGAGACGACTTCAGCATTCGGAAACTTCTCGACCAAAAACAAACGCTCATCGACCGCGAACCGTCGATAAAGGGGGAGCGGCGATCGCGTTACGAGTCTCTTCGCGACGTGAATCGTTCGCTGGCGTCGCTGGTCGAGGGAAAGATCCCGCCAGCCGTTGATGAGCGGGAGAGCTTGCTCAAAGCGTTGCGAGACGACTCAGTGGCACGGTCGCGCGAATATTCGCTCGTCCTCCACGACGAAGGTCGAATTCGCGAGGCGATGGCTCCCGTCGTGACGGTTGTGCGGACCTGATAGGATCGGATCTGAAAAAAATCGACGATTCCGGATGAACCCACGCGCTCTCGACCGTCCGACGCGCTAAAATAGGTGATACGAGCCCGGACGACTTCGCAGCGACCTTCGTGGGCAGATCGGCTTCGTCACGCGTGAATTCGGTTCCGTCTCCGAGGTCTATCCCGAAATGAAAGCTCCCGAGCCGGTGCTCCGGCTACCCTATCGTCGTGGCTCAGTCGAGTTCTCGATCGGCACCGAGGCCGACCACGAAGCTGTATATCAGATGCTGCTTCACGTCTTCCATGGGCCTGACCGAGATTCATTCCTCGGGGCCCTTGCCGATCCCTCGTATAAACCCGATCAGCGGCTCGTGGCTAGGGTCGACAACCGTGTCGTCAGTCACGTCCACTTCACCGAGCGGTCGCTCCGTTACGGCGGGGCGGTCCTGCCGATGAACGGGGTAATGTGGGTCGGCACCTTGCCCGAATACCGGGGCCTCGGTTTTGCCCAGAACCTGATGCGACTCGGTGACTCGCGAGCGAGAGACACCAAGGTCGCCGTCCAGGCGCTGACGACTGGGATGCCCCAATTTTATCGGCCGCTCGGATGGGGCGTCTGCGGCCGGCATACGTTCGGTCAGGCCCTCAGCCGGAACTTGCCCCAGGCGAGCGACGGCGTCATCGAGAGCAAGGGCGGGCAGTGGCACGTTCGCCCCTGGCGTCAGGTTGAACTCAGCGACCTGATGACCCTGTATGACCAGCAGTTCGGCCGCAACTCGGGGACGATCACTCGCTCCGAAGACTACTGGCGATGGATGATCGGGCGGAAATACGCGCATGTGATCTGGGTTGCCTGCCAGGGCGACACGGTCCGGGGTTATGCGTTCGTCAAAGATCATAAAGTCCTCGAAATCGCCACCAGCGCGGCCCACCCCCAGGCGCTTCGCGCCTTGTTGGGCCGAATCCGCGCCGAGGCGCTCGAGCGAGGCTATCCCAAGGTCATTATCCACGCCCCAGTCGACCATCCGGTGATGGATATCATCACTCAGTCGTCGGGCAAGATTGTCGACCAGGAGGAGTGGGAAGGTTCCTCGTCGATGTATCACGTTGCCAATATCGAGCGTTTCCTGACCGGGATCATGCCCGAACTCAGCCGCAGGGCCGTCCAGTCTGGCATGGCCTTGCCGATTGAACTCGGCCTCACGGTGGGGGACGCCCGGTGGCTGCTCCACGTCGAGGCGAAGGCTGGCAAGGTCGAGCCCGACAAGCTCAGCCGCCGCCACCTGACCCTCACCCCGGCTGCATTCGTCCGGCTCGGCATGGGTCACACCGGCATCGATCGTGCGGTCGAGGAAGACGGGGTTGAGTGCTCGACCGGCACCGCGATCGATGCCGCCCGTATTCTCTTCCCGATCCAGCCAATCTGGCGGAGCCCGCTCGACTCGGCGACTGCTTGAGGCATTTAGCCCAGGCGGATCATCGAAAATAGCGATGGACCGACGGGCTGTTGAGATAGAGCGAGACGGCCGCATAGGTGACGAGGATCGCGATTCCCCAGCTTAGCTCGTTGATGTCGAGCCGTTCGGAGATATTGGTGATCGTGATGTCCTCGTCATCCGGCGAATTAGGATCGACCTTCTTCTGGTGGACGTCGACCTGAATACTCGCGTTGTAGACGGGAAGCGCGATGAGGGCGATCACGTTGACTACGACGCCGAGTGTAAGGGCGATGAGTAGAAGTTTGACCGACTTCGAGCGAAGAAACTGAAGCGCCGCATAACCACCGAAGAGGCAAATCAGAAGCAGAAAGACATAACCTGCCTGCCCACTATGCCACTTCAGCAGAGAGATGATGGCGAAGATCACGCTTGCCGCCATTGCGATCAATCCGACGATCCAGATCCCAATCGGCGGCCCAGAAGGGCGCCGTGGTCCGACCACCGTCCCGAGTTCGTCCGCAAGGTCAATCCGGGCACCGGTTTCGAGATCAAGCCCACAGGTGCCGCAGATTGACATCCCTTGAGGGACGACACTGCCGCAGGTCGGGCAACGTCGGGCCTTGGCTCGTCCTTCCGCCGCTGTCTGGCGACGACGATTCGCCACTCCCTCGTCTTTGAGGAGGGCCAAGGGATCGGCGATCAGTTCGGACGTGTGCGGCGTCTGGTAGCGAGACGCTTCCTCGCCGAGTAATGGCAGGTCGAACGTGTCTCGAAGGCTGCCGGACGACGTAGGAAGGTCGAAATCACTATGGCCGCTCGAAGCGGGCAGGGTGAGCGAGGAGGCCCGTCCGAGATCGCCCTTAGCTCCGGGACTCGACGCAGGTCGCTGAGGCGAGGCACCGCCGTCGGCGGTGAATTTCACCCCGCATTTGGGACATTTGAGACGTCGCCCGGCCGCTGCCTCGGGCACATTCAGGGAGACGCCACAGTCAGGGCAGTAGATCGTTCGCGGCATCGTCATTTTATCTTCGAGAGGAAGGGCCGAACATCCCATTGGAAAAGAGCCGAGGACAGCTCGTCCACGAGTCTCGCGATCGAATACGAAGTCGACTCTATGAGTGACGCAATCAGTTGACATTCGTCAATGAATGCAGCTGAGTGCAGAAAGCCTAGTTTTGCTAGGGCGTTCAATCTTTGGCCTTAAGACCTTGGGAATGAGTGGCACTTGATCATCAAGTAGAAGATCACTTGCGTTGCGTCATTATTCTAACGGGTTAGGAGTAGATTTCGAGTAAGTACCCTAAAACAACGAACAATGTTTCGCTTCCTTAGGGGCCGGGCGGCGTGGAACCGCGAGCGAGGTAATCGCCCGACTCGACGATCTGACGTGTCACCTCGTGCCGGTATTGGAACATCTTCTCCAATTTCTCCTCGAGAAACGCACCGCCGAACAACCGGCCGAGGGCACCCATCGGGGCCGTATACTCGACCTCATCGCGGAGAATGGTCTGCCCGTTGCCGTCATCGATGAAACGATGCCGATGGAACCACGAGGCGAACGGTCCAGAGACCTGGCGGTCGGAGAAGAATCGCGGCGGGTCATAGTCGACGTGCTCAGCCACCCAACGGAGCTGGAACGGTCCAAGTTTCGTCCGGATCACGACGCGGCTCCCCGGCTTGATCGAGTCTCCCCCCGATTCGAGTTCGACCCGTTCCCAAGGCGGGGTGAGTCTTTGCAGGGCACCTTCACTCTCGTGAAAGTCAAACACTTGTCGGGGGGTCGCGGCGATTCGAGACTCTTTGACGAATATCATGGAACGAACCTCCAGCACAGTCGGCAATCGATAAGCACGTCTCCTCAACTTATGGTATCCGCCCGGGCGATCGTCCAGTCTAACGGCGAATTCCGGTCGGTCACCGTGAAGATTTCGATTGCACGGCGACGAAGACTCGGCAAGGATGAGATCCTTGCTTTCGCGGGGAGAGAAACGGGCTCGGTCAGTTCGAGGCGATCCCCGATCGTACCATCGCATATCCCAAGGAAGAGTTGAGCCATGACTGACAAACGGTCGGTGACTCGCCGTGAATTCCTCCAGACCACAAGCGCCGCTACCGGCGTGGTCGTGGCGGCCGGCACCTTTGCCCACCCGGCGATCGGTGCCGTCAAGGGGGCCAACGAACGGCTCAACTTCGCGATCCTCGGCCCCGGAGGCCGTGCCCAGGCCCACATCGGCCACTTGCTCGACATGAAGAAAGAGGGCAAGGCGGTCGACATCATCGGCGTCGCCGACGTGTGGGACGGCAACAAGAAGGTCGGCCGCGGCCTCTATCCCTCGGCCGAGCGCTGCGGACTCGACGCCGGCGACAAGACGAAGGTGACGAAGGACTATCGCAAGCTGATCGAGAATAAAGACATCGACGCCGTCGTGATCGCGACGCCCGACCACTGGCACGCGACGATGGCCATCCAGGCGATGGAGGCGGGCAAGGACGTCTACTGCGAAAAGCCGATGTGCCATACCATCGACGAGGCACGTCGGATCACCGAGACGCAGGCCAAGACGAAGCAGATTATGACCGTCGGCGTTCAGTCGACGGCCAGCCCGATCTGGAAGATGGCCAACGACGTCATCACCTCGGGCAAGATCGGCCACGTCATGCAGGCCCAGACCAGCTATTATCGCAATAGCTCGATGGGCCAGTGGCGTTATTACGAGCTGACCGAGGACATGAATCCGAAGACTGTCGACTGGAAGATGTTCCTCGGCACCGAGCAGGGCCTCGCCCCCGACCAGCCGTTCAACCGCGCCCGATACGCCCAGTGGCGTTGTTACTGGGACTTCGGCGGCGGCATGTACACTGACCTGTTCGTCCACCAGCTCACCCACCTGATCCAGGCGGTGGGCGTCCGGTTCCCGCGCCGGGTCGTCGGCGGCGGTGGCCTCTATCTCGAGTATGACGGCCGAGACGTGCCCGACGTGGCGACTGTCGTTGCCGACTACGACGAGGGATGCCAGATCATCGTCTCCGCGACGATGTGCAACGACGTCCAGCTCGGCGAAGTGATCCGGGGCAAAGAAGGCACGATCCGCTTCGAAGGCGAGAAGGCCTTCCGCGTTTCGCCGCAGACCGCCGGTGGCCGTCCGGCCAAGCCCGGCGAGAACAAGGGCGAAGGCGGCGAGCTGATCTCGACCAACTTCAATAGCGGCAGCGACCGCGACACCCGCGCCTTGTGGAACCACTTCATCGAGTGCGTCCGCTCGCGGAACCCCGAGACCCTCTGCCCGGCCGAGACCGGCTATGCAGCGATCGCCACCGTCAACCTCGGTGTCGACTCGTACCGCTATGGCAAGGCCTACTTCTTCGACAAGGCCACCGGCAAGGTGTCCGAGGCCGACGAATCGTGGTCGAAGAAGTGGGAGAAGGTCAGCCACGAGCGTGGCAAGCCGAACCAGGTCATGGGCTGGAAGGCCGGTGGGCTTGAGGGCTCGACCGTCAAGCCTCCTGGCTACCAGCGGCTCGAAGGCGACTGGGTCGACGGTAAAGACCCCGCCAAGAGCGCCTGAGCCTCGCTGAACCAGTCGGATTGTCGCCACGTCCGGAATCTTCCGGGCGTGGCGTTTTCACGCGCATCAGGCCGGTTGCACGCCTTCAATCCCTGGCGTGACCACCCGGCCATCGACGATCGTGTTCACAAGCCGGAACCCCGCGTCGTCGCACTCGAAGACGATGAGGTTCGCCGGCCAGCCAGTCTCGACTTTGGGCACCATACATCCGATCGCCACGGCGGCGTTCGCACTCGTCATCGCGAGGATTTCAGCGAGCGGGAGACTCGGGTCGGTCGCCATGACTTCATTGATCGCGGTTGAGAGGTCGCGATTTGAGCCCGCAAGATAAGGCGTATCCGTCACGACAATCTTTCCCGAATGGTCGACGGACCAATCGCCGTAAATCCCAGGGGGCAGACCGGCGAGGGGGCTGGCGTCGCTGATCAGGACGCAGGAACCGCGTGGTTTGGCCCGGAGCAGGACTTTCAAAATCGAGCGGTCGAGGTGATGCCCATCGGCGATGAGCGTGGCGTGGAGTTGGTCGTCGGCCGCCTGGGTCCAGATCGGGTTGGCGTGGCGGGGCAGGAGGGAGGCGACCCCGTTGCCGAGATGGGTCGAAAGCCTCGCACCGGCGGAGACGGCGGCCGCGATCGTCTCGGCATCAGCGGCCGTATGGCCGAGGGCGATCGTGATCCCCGCCGCGACCGCCCGTTTGATGAAGGCGATCGCCCCCGGCCGTTCCGGGGCGAGCGTGATGAGCGTCACCAGGCCGTCGGCGGCCTCCTGGAGCCGCTCGAATTCATCCCAGTCGGGTCCGCGAACGGCGGATTGGGGATGCGCCCCTCGGTAGCCCTCAAGGTGCGAAATCGACGGCCCTTCGAGGTGGATGCCAAGCACCATCCGGCGAACGTCGAGGTTTTGAGCACATGCCGAGGCGATCGTAGCGACACCGTGTTTCATCGCCTCGAACGGAGCCGTGATCAGTGTCGGGCACAGTCGAGCCGTGCCCATCCCGGCCTGCGCCAGAACGATCTCCGCGACCTGAGCCTCGGTCAGAGACGGATCGGAAAAGGAGACGCCCCAGCGCCCGTTGGTCTGGATGTCCCAGAAGGCGGGAGCAACCTGAAGCTTCGGCCGTCCCCCCTCAACGGGCCTGATCCGCGCGATCCGCGTCCCTTCGATGGAAATCTCAATCGCCCGCGCGGTGGCAAGATCGAAGGCGACGAAGAGGGGGGCAGCCGCCTCGCTCATCGCCCTTCTCCCTCCGACCGGTTCCCCTCTCGACGGACGAGGGCGGCGGCAATGAAGTCGCGGAAGAGCGGATGTGCCAGGGTCGGCTTGCTCTTGAACTCAGGATGGAACTGAACCGCGAGGAACCAGGGATGGTCTTTCAGCTCGACGATCTCGACGAGCGAGCCGTCGGGACTGAGACCCGTCGCCACGAACCCCGCGTCTTCAAACGCCTTGCGGTACGCGTTATTGAACTCGTATCGATGCCGGTGCCGCTCGCCGATCTTGGTCGTCTTGTAGGCCGCTTCGGCGTGACTGCCTGGAACCAGGTTGCAAGGGCAGAGGCCGAGCCGCATCGTCCCGCCGCGCTGGCGGACGGTGGTCTGCTCTTCCATCAGCGCGATGACGGGGTCCTGCGTGGCGGTGTCGAATTCGGTGCTATTGGCGTCAGCGAGTTCGAGCACACTCCTGGCGAACTCGATCGTCGCGCATTGCATCCCGAGACAGATTCCGAAGAAGGGGATCTTCCGCATCCTCGCATAGCGGATCGCCTCGATTTTGCCCTCGATCCCGCGCATCCCGAACCCGCCCGGCACGAGCATCCCATCGACCCCGGCAAGCACGTTCGCCGCGCCATCTCGCGTGACGTCTTCGGCCTCGATCCGGCGAACAACCACTCGGGAACGATTCGCGATCCCCGCGTGGTCGAGCGACTCATAGACCGACTTGTAGGCGTCTCGATGCTTCATGTACTTGCCGACGACAGCGATGGTGACTTCGTGATTCGGGTTGATCACCCGGTCAACCATCTCGCGCCACGAGTTGAAGTC
>JANXSY010000110.1 GCA_025356435.1 Isosphaeraceae bacterium
CCTCGCCGAGGATCAGGATCTTCCCCCGGCTGGCGACGATCGTCACGATCTGCAAGATCGCGACCATGTTCAGCAGCCGGTAGGTGGTGCCGTAGCGCGGGTGCGGCTTGAGGAACCAGTCGGGCAGGACGCCGTCCTCGGCCACGCGGTTCAGGACGCCGTTGGAGCCGACGATCGAGGTGTTGACCGCGCCCGAGAGGATCAGGAACCCGACGCCGACGACCAGGATATTCAGCGAGACCCGCGCCCAATGCGGGCCGACGACGTTCATCGCCAGGCCGCCGATCAGGTTGCCGCTATAATCCTTGATCCTCACGTTGTCGGGGATGATCATGACGGCGAAGAAGCTGATCAGCGACGTGAGCAGCATGCTGTAGAGGAAGACGACGAACGCCGCCTTCTTGAAGTTCTGGAGCTTCGGGCTCTCGACCTCGCGGTAGACCTGCGCCAGCGTTTCCTCGCCGCTCATCGCTAGGACCGAGTGCCCGAAGGCGACCGTGATCCCGATCATGCCGATGAAGCTCAGCCACTGGAAGTTGCCGGGTGCCACCGCGTGCAGTGAGTCGCCCATAGGGGTCCGGCCGATGAACCCGACGGGATCGAGCGGGCGGTCCCAGGCGTCGGGGATCTCGGCGACATTGTTGCCTTTGGCGTCAATGCTCGCCGCCTTGACCGAGAGGTCGGGCACGGCCGTCGGCAGGTGGGCTTTCTCGGGCTGCATGATCAACGTCACTAGGCACCAGACGATCATGATGACGCCCATGATGGTCGTCGCCCCCATGATCTTTAGCGCCTTGTCGCTCGACTCGTGAATGCCCCGGACGTTCACCCGCCAGAAGTAGACGACCACGGCGATGGCGATGGCCGCCGAGCCCAACTCCACCTGCGTTTGCGAGAATGGCGAACTGCGCAGCTCGCCGATCAGGCCGAGCACGTACTGCCCGGCCGAGACGGCGCTAATCGGGCCGGTCAGGATGTAGTCGAACATCAGGGCCGAGACCGACAGCTTCGCCATCGTGCCGCCCATCGCTTCCTTGACGACGCGGTAGACGCCGCCGCGAACGAACATCGAGCAGCTCTCGATGTAGATGCTCCGCACGCCGTAGCTGAACAGCATCACGGCCATGATGAACCAGGGAGCCGCCTTGCCGATGTTTGACTCGACGATGCCGCCGATGTAATAAGCTGTGCTGGCGAGGTCGCATAGGACGATGGCGGCGGTCCGCCAGAACGAGATGAACGTGAACATGACGCTTGTGACGACCAGTACCTGCCCCGGAGTCGGCTTCCTCCGCGAAGAGCCGTGCGGCGCGGGCAAGTCGGGTCCGGATGAGGAGACATCACCGGAATCCATGATTCATTTCCTTGAGGCGCAACATCTTACGGAACTCTTCAGCCCGAGCTGGTTGCGGACGAAACGCGATACGAAACTAACGGACCCGCGACAAACGGGGCCAATAAATGCGATCGAACAGAGGATAACGTGGGGCGATCGCGATGGATAGGGTCTCCCCCGCCCGAGCCCGCCGTGTTGCGACGATCGCTCGATCGCAAAAATCTCTAACCTGAGCGGCCGACGAATCAGCGGCAAAGGCCCGCGCGGGCGTCAAGGGATGAGGGAACGGTGCCCGATCACATCGCGAAATGCCAAAGCCAGAAGCCCCAGAACATCGCTAGACAGCCGTAGCCGACGAACCGACCTAGGCGATCCAACAGGCCGGGCTTGGGTCTCCAGCGACCGGTCAGGACGAGAGTGCCCCACGCGACGACAATCACCGGGGCATAACTGCCGGCGAACATCACGGTCGCCAGCCAGTTCCACCAATTCACGCCGGCGGGTATCGTCACCTTCGACCATTTGGGCGCATAAACCGCCGTTTCGATCGCCGCCGTCAGGACCACGACCGCGCAGGCGATTCGCCCCGGCCCACACCGACATCCCGCCCGTGGGGGGCGCGGTCGAGTCGCCGAGAGGACGAGGACCGTGGCGGACACGGCCAGGATCTGGCCGCCGACGATCGCGACGGTCCAGGTCTGCCAGTGTTCCCTACTGGAAAACATCCGACCTTCCTCGGCGACGTAATATCTGGCGAGTGCCAGACCGGCCGCGCACGCGGCGAGCAGGATGGAACACTCCCAGACCTTCCGCGAGCGTTGTCTCAGCTTCATCGCGTCTCCACCGATCGAGGGCGAGTCCTCATGAGAGCCACGCGACGAGAATCGGGACCGTCACGAAGGTCGCGATCCAGAACATCCCGAATGCCCGGCCTATCCGATCCACCGGATCACGTCCCGCCGACCACGCCCCGCTCAGGACCAGCGCGGACCAGGCCGCTAGAACCGCCGGGCCGCGCGACCGATAATCGACTATTGAGTTCAGGAGACTCGCATATCGAACCGTCGAGGAGACTTCATGAAATGCGCTGGTGCAGAAGAAGGGCAGAGCCTTGAATGCATCGAACACGACCGAAAACACGATCGCAAGGCAGGCGACGAACCCCGGCTGCTTCCTGAGCCTCGGCCACGCTGGCCGAGGTTGGCGAAGCCCGATGGCTAGGACCGCGATCGTGAGGGCAATAGCGCAGGTTTCGACGACGTTCAAAACGTATCGCAAAGCAGAATAGCCGAAGATGATATTCGTTACGACGACCCGCCGCCCGAGCGCGAAGCCGCCCGCCGCCCCGGCGATCAGGATGATGAGGTCCATGAGATTCAGGCGGCGCGGCGAGTTACCTTCCATTGCTTCCTCCTTGTCAACCGATGATCGCCTCGCGAATCCGCAAGCAAGTCCGCAACAACCCCGCCAGGTCGTCCAATCGCAAGGCATTCGGCCCGTCGGACAAGGCTTCTTCCGGTCTCGGATGAACTTCCAGAAACAGGGCGTCGCAACCGGCCGCGACTGCGGCTTTGGCGAGATACGGCACCATGTCCCGCTCCCCCGTGGTCACTCCATTGCCTGCCGATGGCATTTGCACCGAGTGCGTGGCGTCGAAGACGACTGGGGCTCCTGTGGCTTGCATTTGCGGGATCGCCCTCAGATCGTTCACGAGCCGACCATAGCCGAATGTCGTGCCGCGCTCGGTGAGCATCACCCCCCCCTGCCCGGCTTCGGTCACTTTTTCGACGACGTGTTTCATGTCCCACGGGGCCATGAATTGCCCCTTTTTCACGTTTAGTGGGCGTCCTGTCTGGGCACACGCTTCGAGTAAATCCGTTTGCCGGGCCAAAAACGCTGGGATTTGCAGGAGATCAACGACTTTGGCAATCGGAACGGCCTGGTGCGATTCGTGGACGTCGGTTGTAACTGGTAGGCCGGTTTCGGCTTTGATTGCCTCGAAAACTTTCAGGCCGTCGTCCATGCCTGGACCGCGATAGCTGGATTTCGAGGTGCGATTCGCTTTGTCGAACGACGCTTTGAAGATCAAGGGGATGCCGAGTTCGCCGCAAATCTCGACAAGACGCAACGCAATGGTACGTGTCAAGTCGTTCGGCTCCATCACGCACGGGCCGCAAATAAGGGCTAAAGGCTCGCCTCGACCGATGCGGACCGGGCCGACGATGACGGGATTCGATGCTGGCACTTGGACGCCTCCTTGCGCTACGGGGCCGAAGTCTGGTCGGGCGGCGATTGTATCAGCGCCGAACGGGAAACGAAATCGCCCCGGTCGATAGCGACCGGGGCGAAGGAAATCCGTTAGCGTCGTTTCGTCGTGACAACTGATCAGACAGTTCGCCTCATCTTGCGACGAAGCACGAGCCCACCGAGACCGCCGATCGAGATCAAGATGATCGAGCCCGGCTCGGGCACAGCGCGTGACTGCAAGGTGCCGAGAAATTTGAAGGCGTGCGATTCGCCGCCGCCTGACAGATTTCCCGCGATCATCGTGCCGTCAATGTTGCCACTGTTGAAGAAGACGCTGGCATTGGGGACGAGCATTGACCCCATGATCCCTGCGTTGTTGGTGTTAATCTGCGTTGTACCCGCGTAGTTGTACAGGACATACTGCTTCGAAGTGCCGTTGTAAGTCGCCGTGATATTGGGGAGGACAATCGTCGCTGCACTGTTGTCGTTGTAAACGTCAATCACAACCGTTGGCGTCTGACCGCCAATCCCCGTCACATTAACTGTCAAGGTGTTGATCGACGAGAAGTCGCTCCCCTTGACTTTGAAGTCGTAGAAGTTGCTGCCCGTGCCTGAGAGGGTCAGAATGCTGCCGACGTGACTCACACCCGAAATCGTCGCCAGACTATCAAGGTAGCTTGATTCACTCTTGAGATAGGCATTCCCAGCGACGAAGTCGACGGGGTGAGGGATCTGTGCCGCTGTGACATGCGTCCGGGTGAAGTAAGCGGGGAGGTTTGCGGTCCCTACATATTTCACACCGCCACTTGGATCGCTTCCGCCACCGGTGACGGTGACGTTTCCGCCCGCGTAGACGGTCCCATTCACAGTCGAACTGCTGTACGTGACATCGTTGTAGCCAAAAATGCTGCCGCCGATCGTTGTCGGGCCGTTCGTGTAGTTGCCTCCAATAACGATCGGTCCTTGAACCGTGAACGATCCACCCCCCGCTGGGGCAAAGTTCCCTCCGACCGCCACGCCCATGCCATTGTCGGTACCGCTACCACCAGCATCGGTGCCGCTCTGCGTGAAATTGCCCAAAACGTAATCGTTGTAGGTAAGAGCCGGTCCAAGACCCGTGTAATCGGCCTGGGAAACGCTTCCGAAGACGGTCAAAATGACCAGTGCAATCACAGACCTGCGCATCAAAAACTCTCCGTGAAAATCATCAAGATGATGCCATTCCTTAGCCCCGGGTGCGTCGCTGCGCATCATTGACAACGTCGTCGCTCAATGCGATACATATGTAGCATAGGCGATGAGAGAGACATTTTCAAGGTCTTGG
>JANXSY010000160.1 GCA_025356435.1 Isosphaeraceae bacterium
GCATCCGTATTGTAACCGAGCTGTCCGTTGCCAAATGTGGTGGTCTCAAACCCACCATTCTGCAGATACCCTGCCTGAGCACCGCCGGATGAACTTATCGCCAGGGTGAGCGTGGCGACACCGATCACGGCCATCTTCTTCAAATTCATTTTTGTCCTCATCGATCTCTAAGCGTTGGCAATGTTAGAAACATACTGACCGCACCTACAACGACGCAGAGTTCGGCATCATATCGGTGACACTGAACCCCAAGGATCGAGCCGGCAATGGGCCACCGAGAGCTTCTCACAACCGTCGAAATCCAGCTGTCTACTTCGCTAGATCGTATTCGTGAGAAGCTCGTGCGACTTGCACATATTAAGCTTAACCACTACAGGCTTCTTATCAATATTGTTTCGGAAAAACACTCTCTCGTGATGAAAAAATGCAACATAACAAGATACTTCAGCTTGACAAATTGTCTGGATCGGGATGATTTTTTCTGGCGATCGAAGCACTTATCTATGGATAACCCAGGATTCGAGGCAATTCATTGCCCAGAAGACTCATCAGAGTCTCCAAAAGCGACTTAGCCCAGCTTTCTGGCGTTGTGAGCGAATTCTAAAGATGCCGAGATAGAGAGAATTTCCTAAGCGAACATAGCACTGGGCGGACAGAGCATAACCTCGGTCGGATTATCCCGAACGAGAAGCTCATTTCCCAGACTGCTCAGTCCTTGATGCTGGTTTTGCTCGGATCAGGAGAAAAACGTCAAGTCGAGGCCTTGGCGCGAAGTTTGTCTGTGACTAAATCCTCGCCCTCTCGCTGATTTCCGAGGTAGGCACACGAGCGTTAAACTTTCAGTGAAGATTCTCAATCGATCCGAACTGAGAGTCGCAAGGTGAGATCAAATAGACGTTCGGAGCGCCTTCATGAACATCGGTACGTGTCGTGCATCCAATTAGCAAGCTTTTCGGGACCTGAATCATAAGCCTGAGCCCATGATGCTCGATCGGTTTTGAGCCTTGGGCCTCGCCGGTCGTGCTGGAGGGGGAGGTTGAATGTAACGAAGTCTATGTGATGGCCGGACGTGAGGAGTATCCAGAGGCGGTCAAAACAGGCTCTCCCCCCCGGCGGCTTGGTCTACTCCGATAAATAGGACATCGACAGCCGGCTGGTCGAATGGGCTCACTCTTACAAAACTGTCTGCTATGGAAAGCGCGAGTTCGCTCGTGACGATGACGGGGATGGGTTCTTCAAGGTGCACGTCAACACTCTGGAAGGGCTTTGGTCGCTGCTCCGTTGGTGGCTGCGGCCTCACCGAGGAATTCCGCAGGAAAGCCTGCCGCTCTATTCTGTGTTACTTCGAGTTCGTTCACGATGTCCGCGCCAGGGGAAAAAAAGGCTCTTGGGTGCCCTGATCGGCCAATGGTTGGCACCACCTCGGAATCCATCATGAGGCAACGACTTTGCACGTCACGAGTGCCGTGCCTCTCCACGTTGATGCATCGCCGTTTCGGCTCAGAACGAATACCGGGTTGGTGCGACCGAAAGGCGGATCGACGGATCGAAATCGGGGTCGAGCGGCCGTAGGGCAGAGTGTTCGAAACGTGGCGTCGTCGATCGAGACTCCCTTCTACCGGTGAAGATGTTCGCGAAATGCTTTTAATAAGCGGCTTTCAAAGCGATAGGGATTCCACACAACTGCGAGCGTGCGCATCGGCTTTGGACTAGAGAAGGATCGATAGACTCGGCGATCGCTCTGGTCGCGATGCCTGGCCATGGCGGGGATCATGGAAATACCGTGAGATAATGACACCAGTTCTTGCACCATCGTCAACTGACTTGTTCGGCCCACCGCCACGGGCTGAAACGAACGCTGGCGACAGAATGATAGGATGGTGTCTGACAGACAATGGGCCTCGTTGAGCAACACGAACGGGAATGGTTCGACATCGCTCAGGTGAATTTTGGATTTGTGGACCAAGGGATGATCCAGAGGCAAAACAAGCAATAATTCTTCATCAAATAGTATCTCAACCTCTAGATACTTCGCCGAGATCGGCAAGGCGACGATTGCCAGATCGATCTCTCCTTGCGTGCAACTCTTGAGTAACGGATCTGTCGTGTCTTCTTGCACGATGAGCGTGGCCTTCGGAAACGCCGCGGAGAACCGACTGAGAATTTCTGGCAGGAAATACGGGCCAATCGTGGGGATCGTGCCGATTCGGATCCGCCCGCTCTCTCCGTCGTCGGTGATCTCGGCTTTGGTATCTTCGAGTATCGAGAAAACCTGCTGGACTCGAGCTTGGAGCAGCGTGCCTGCGTCGGTCAGGGAAACGGACCGCGTTTTTCGCTCGAAAACCGGTTGGCCGATTTCTTCCTCGAGCTTCTGAATCGAGCGGCTGAGCGCCGGCTGTGAAATCATCAGGTCCTCGGCGGCTCTCGTGAAGCTGCTGCGTTCGGCAACCCGCAGGAAGTATCGCAACTGATCGAGTTCCATGAACCATCCTCAACAAGAACAATGCACGGCAATGATGAACCGCGCCATATGACGCAGTACCCATGCACGGAAGGTATCGAAAGTATAATCGCGATAGATTGGACTAACCACGACCGCATGGTTAAAGTTATCCAGAGGCCGACCTGCGGAGTCTTCTCGCCCGCGTCGAACGCAGCCCTACATCCAGGAGAGAACATGGCCATGGCAACTCAGTCTACTTTAGCTCGCGTCGTGGCGAGCGTGGTGGTGTTCTGCACGGCAACGTCCGCGTTCGCCCAGAACGCCCCCCTGACAGGTACCGATGGTACGAAGCCCTCGATACCCCGCGCAATTGACAGAGCGACGCCTCCCGAGGGCGCGGCCAATTGTCCGGTGATCGGTGGAACCAAGAGGCCCGCGTCGGAGCGACCGACGGCGGCCGGTGGCCTGACCACGAAGTACTGGTGGCCGAACCAGTTGAACCTGGCGATCCTCCATCAGAACTCTTCGAAGAGCAATCCGCTGGGTGCGGATTTCAATTATGCCAAGGAGTTCCAGCAGCTCGACCTGATGGCCGTGAAGAAGGACATCAAAGAGCTGATGACGACTTCTCAGGACTGGTGGCCAGCCGACTACGGCCATTATGGTCCGCTGTTCATTCGGATGGCCTGGCACAGCGCGGGGACATACCGGGTCGCCGATGGACGGGGTGGCGCTGGCTACGGCACGCAGCGCTTCGCGCCGCTCAATAGCTGGCCCGACAACGCGAACCTCGACAAGGCTCGACGACTGCTCTGGCCGATCAAGCAGAAGTACGGCAACAAACTCTCATGGGCCGACCTCATGGTCCTGACCGGTAACTGCGCCCTTGAGTCGATGGGTTTTCAAACCTTTGGCTTCGCGGGAGGACGTGAAGACGTTTGGGAGCCGCAGGAGGATATTTTCTGGGGTCCCGAGAGCGTGTGGCTTGGCGACAAGCGTTACTCCGGCGATCGTGACCTTGAGAAACCTCTCGCCGCCGTCCAGATGGGCTTGATCTACGTCAACCCGGAAGGCCCCAACGGCAAGCCAGATCCGTTGGCAGCGGCTCGGGATATCCGGGAAACTTTCGGCCGGATGGCGATGAATGACGAAGAGACGGTCGCGCTGATCGCGGGTGGTCACACGCTCGGCAAGGCTCACGGTGCCACGACCCCGAAGGGCAATGTCGGTCCCGAACCCGAGGGAGCGAGCATCGAGGAGCAAGGTCTCGGCTGGAAGAACAAGTACGGCAAAGGCAAGGGTGGCGACACGATCACCAGCGGACTCGAAGGTGCCTGGACGTCGACCCCGACGCAGTGGTCGAATGGCTACTTCAATAACATGTTCCGCTACGAATGGAAGTTGAACAAGAGTCCGGCCGGTGCCTGGCAGTGGACTCCCACAGATGAATCGGCCAAGGGGACCGTGCCCGACGCTCATGATGAGGCGAAGTCGCACGCCCCGATCATGTTCACAACCGACATGGCACTGAAGATGGACCCTGCCTACGCCAAGATTTCCAAGCGGTTCCATGCGAATCCGAAAGAGTTCAACCTGGCCTTCGCCAAGGCCTGGTACAAGCTGACGCACCGCGACATGGGCCCCGTTTCTCGGTGCCTTGGTCCGCTCGTCGCCGCCCCGCAGTTGTGGCAAGACCCGGTTCCCAAGGTCGATCACGTACTGATCGACGCTCAGGACATCACCGCTCTCAAGGCGAAAATTCTTGAGTCGGGCCTGTCTGTCTCGGAGTTGACCACGACCGCTTGGGCGTCCGCCTCGACCTACCGTGGGAGCGACAAGCGTGGCGGAGCCAACGGGGCTCGAATTCGCCTGGCCCCTCAGAAGGATTGGGAAGTCAACAACCCTGCCCAACTCGCCAAGGTCTTGCCGATCTTCGAGGCGATTCAGAAGGATTTCAACGCCTCGCAGGCAGGCGGCAAGAAGGTTTCGATCGCTGACCTGATCGTGCTCGGCGGAAGTGTCGGGGTCGAAGAAGCCGCGAAGAAGGCCGGTTACACGGTCAAGGTTGCGTTCGCTCCGGGTCGTACCGACGCGACGCAGGAGATGACGGACGTGAGCACGTTCGCCGTCCTCGAACCGACCACCGACGGCTTCCGTAACTACTTAGGCCACAATCAGGACAGGCCGTCGGAGGAGTTGCTGGTCGACCGTGCCCAGTTGCTGACGCTCACCGCTCCCGAGATGACGACGCTCATCGGTGGCTTGCGGGTTCTCAAAACGAACGTCGGATACCCCGGCCTCGGAGTTCTCACCAAGCGACCCGGTGCGTTGACCAATGATTTCTTCGTGAACCTACTCGACATGAGCACGGAATGGCAGAAGTCCCCCGTCTGCGAACACTTCTACGAAGGACGAGACCGCAAGACGGGCGCGGTCAAGTGGACGGGCTCGCAGGTCGATCTCGTGTTCGGTTCCAACTCGCAACTCCGAGCCATCGCCGAGACCTATGCCAGCGCGGATGCCGAGGCGAAGTTCGTCAACGACTTCGTCGCGGTCTGGAGCAAGGTTATGAATCTCGATCGCTTCGATCTTGATTCCAACCTTCGCACCGGGACGAAGCAGGTTGCGTCGCACTGACGCCAGGAATGAGAGAAGGGTTCTCAAGCCCGATTGCGAGCAAGACCGTACGGCGTCTGATCGATCAGTGCGCCGTTTCCAATCTGTCCCGTAGTCGGGTGAGAACCCTACTCACACGCGTCGAGCCGATACCGGGTAACCAGATCGGTCGGCTGGCTTAGGGTAACCGTTCAGGCAAGCGAGCCAACCACAGCGATGATCGCGGTGGTTGGCTCGCTCTCTTTTTAGCGTCCCGAAGACGCTCTCCATCAGCTCGCTTCGGAAATGATCGGCCGTCGCCCCGTACGGCCAGCCCTCACCGGTGGCTCGAATTTCACGATCGATGAGGAGCCGCTTTTGCTCCTCGCGGACGTCTGCCTCTCCGACTGGGTCACGGACGGGCGGCGGGGTGGATCGTCCCATATTTGTGGGGAAGGTCAGACCGGGATTCGCGCGAGGCCGTGGATGCGACCCACCACGATCCGCCCAGACCCGCCCGGAGAACTCGGTGAGCGAGACAGGCCCGCCCGACTCCGTTTGGGGACGGAAGGGGCGAGCCTGTGTTTGCTCAGTCAATGCGGCCCGCAGGATTCGAACCTGCAACCAAGGGATTCAAGCGCCCTCGCGTTTCCACGAGGCTTGGACTATCTCACCCTCCCCACTCGCCCGCGAGCGGGTCTGCGTGGAGGCCGGGGGCTCGTCGGCGGGGGTTATTGTTGGGACTCACCCCGCTAGTCTCTGAACCTTCCTGGCCACCGATGCCCGGCCAGGCTCGGCTGCGGATTGCCTTGCGACCGCCTATCGGACGTTCCCGCGAGACGGACGTTTAGGTTTCCCGCAATTCACCCGGTTCGCATCCGGAGGTTACCCCCCGGTGCCACCTTTTCCTTGATGAGTCCCCTGCTCTACCGTTGAGCTAGGGCCGCATGTCTCTATCTTCAAGCAAGATCGAGGACGATGCAAGGGCATCGTCCTCGATCTTGAATCCAGATTCGTGCGAACTCACGGGCGACGGGCCGATCAGTTGGCGGCGGTCGCGAGTTCGGGCTCTTCGTCCTTGTGAGACGCGTCGTGAACCCGAGCCTCCAGGTCGAGCGGACGTATCTCCAGGGGAGAGACGACGTTCGCAACTTTGGGCATCTTGATCGTGTGAACCAGACCGACCCAGGAGAGTGCCTTGATCGCCATGTAGGTCATGTCAATTTCCCACCAGGCGGTCCCGTGCCTGGCCGACGTCTGGAACGCGTGATGGTTGTTATGCCAGCCTTCACCGTAAGTGACAATCGCGACCCACCAGAGGTTCGTCGAGTCGTCGCGGGTTTCGTGGGTCCGGTAGCCCCAGACGTGGGTGGCGGAGTTGACCAGCCAGGTCGCGTGGAGGACGAGAACCGTGCGGAGGAAGCCGCCCCAGACCAGCCACGACATCCCCAGCTTCGGCGAGAACAGGTTGCCGACCAGGTAGAGGCCGACGAACAGGAGCAAGGGGAAGATGAGGTGATTCTTGTCGAGGAAGACGTGGACCTTGTCGCGTTCGAGGTCCGGCGTCCACTTCCGGTAGTATTCCGGGGTGTGGCGCGAGGTGATGTCGGGGGTCATGAACCAGAACATGTGGGCCCAGCCGAAGCTCCGGCGAGGGGTATGAGCGTCTTCATCGGTATCAGAGTGGGCGTGGTGCCGGCGATGGTCAGCGACCCAACCAATCGCGCCGCCTTCGCTGGCGCAACAACCGATGATCGTGAGCAAGTATTCGAAGGCCTTGGGACGGCAGACGAAGCTCCGGTGCGTGAGCAGCCGGTGATAGGTCATGCAGATGCCGACCCCACCCGTCAGCCAGTGCAGGATGAAGAGCAGTGCCACTCCAGACCACGAGAAGTTGCCCGGAAAGAGTGCCAGGAGAGCCCCAACGTGGAGGGCTCCGATCCAGATGAGTGGACCCCAGGCAATATAACCGTTGGATGTCTCGGGGGTGTTTGTCGTCGTGGTCGCCATTCGTAACCTTGTCTCGTGGTGGGAATCGGGTACCCCGCGGGCGGACCCAGATTCGTCCGCTTGCGGCTCGAAGTGTGGACTTGCTACGGTGTTACCGCTGAAGTTTCCGAGAGGAGCCCAGGCCTAGAGCCGACTCCCGCCCAGACTAAAGGACGGAATCACGCTCGCGGATCGCCTCGAAATCTTGCCGTGTGGGGGGAATTCAGCGGGCCTGGGTGACGAGCGGAATAAGAGTCTAACTATTTTGCGTCGACCAACCAGTCTTCTTTTTCACAATTTTTTTCAACTCCTCTCGCCGTGAGAGGTTTCTCAGAGGGTAATCTCGCGATGCGAGGCGTCTTTTTCGACGGCAGCTCAGTCCACCTCCGCCGCGACCTTCCCGATCCGGCTGTTTGTGCGGGAGAGACACTCGTCAGAGTCCGCCGGGCCGGCATCTGCGAGACCGACCTTCAAATTGCGCGGGGGTACATGGGCTTTCGCGGTGTCCTTGGCCATGAATTCGTTGGCGAGACCTCTGAAGGCAGGCGAGTTACAGCCGAGATCAATAACGCTTGCCAGACCTGCGAGACCTGCCGAGCGGGCCGACAGAACCATTGCCCGAGTCGGACGGTGCTAGGGATTTTAAACCACGACGGCGCGATGGCAGACTACGTCGCGGTCAGTACCCGCAATCTTCACGCGATCCCCGACATCATCGACGACCGCTGCGCCGTGTTCATCGAGCCGCTGGCGGCGGCCTTTCGGATGATCGAGCAGGCCGAGGTCGGCTACGGAACGTCGATCGCCGTCATCGGCGACGGCAAGCTGGGGCTCCTCTGCACCTGGGTCGCGCGATCGTCCGGGGCGCGGGTGACGCTGATCGGCAAGCATCCCGAGAAGTTGCGAGTCGCGGGCGAGGACGTCCAGATCGTCCACCTCGACGAAGTCGAAAGGTTGCGAGCGACGTTCGACTTCGTCGCCGATTGCACCGGCTCACCGACCGGCTTTCCGCTCGCCCTGAAGCTCGTCCGCCCATGCGGCACCGTGATCCTCAAGACCACAGTCGCGGGCGACTACACCATAAACCTCGCCCCAGTCGTCATCGACGAAGTGACAATCATCGGTTCTCGTTGCGGCCCCTTCCCCCGCGCCATCGCAGCGCTGGCGACGCGTGAGATTGACGTCACTCCCCTCATCGGGGCCGAGTTGAATCTGGACGACGCCGAGAGGGCGTTCCAGCTTGCGGGCGAGAGGGGGGCCAGGAAGGTGCTATTGGACATGCACTCGAAGTAAGAGCGTCAATTATCTCCGACTAAATATCGATATCTTTAGCCGTATAAGCCTCTGACATGATGAATTGATAGCGTGCCTCGGGCTCTTTACCCATGAGGTCGGTGACAGTCCGCTCGGTGTAGGGGCGGTCGTCTTCGGGAACGCCGACGCGTAAAAGCCGGCGCTTGTCGGGGTCGAGGGTCGTCTGATAGAGGAGCTGGGCGGGCATCTCGCCGAGACCTTTGAAGCGGGTGATGTTGGGCTTGGCGTTCTTGGGGAGCTTGGCGAGAATCCGGTCTCGCTGGGCGTCGTCGGCCGCCCATTGGGTGTCCTGGCCGTGGGTGATCTTGTAGAGCGGCGGGCAGGCGAGATAGATCCGGCCGTCTTCGAAGAGCCTCGGCAGGTGTCGGTAGAAGAAGGTGAGCAAGAGAGTCGCGATGTGGTGGCCGTCGCTGTCAGCGTCGGTGAGAAGGATGACCTTGCCGTAGCGAAGCCGGGACTGGTCGTACTGGTCATCCATCCCGCAGCCGAGCGCGCTCACGATGTCGGTGAGTTCTTTATTCTCGAGCACCTTCGCCTTGCCGGCCTGCTCGGCGTTGAGAACTTTCCCCTTGAGCGGGAGGATGGCCTGGGTGTCGCGGTTCCTCCCCTGCTTGGCTGACCCGCCCGCGCTGTCACCTTCAACGATGAACAGTTCGGATCGTTCGGGATCAGTGGTGTCGCAGTCGTGGAGCTTGCCGGGCAGGGTCAGCCGGTTCGAGATCGCCGTCTTGCGGCGTACCTGCGAAGCTGCCGCGCGGCTCGCTTCGCGGGCCTTTGCCGCCTGGATCACCCGGGCCGCGATCGCGTCACCGACGCTCCGGTTCTTGAGCAAGAAGTCTTCGAGCCGGGGTCGGACCATGGTCTCGATCTGGTTGCGGACTTCCGGGTTGTTGAGCCGGCCCTTGGTCTGACCCTGGAATTGCGGCTCGTGCAGGCAGACGGAGAGGATCGCGGTCAGACCCTCACTGATATCCTCACCCTTAATTTCCATGCCTTTTTTGAGCAGTTCATGATCTTTCATGTACCGCTGCACCGCCGCCCGGACCGCGGCGCGGAGGCCCTGCTCGTGGGTGCCGCCATCTCGCGTCGGGATCGTGTTGACGAAGGATCGGAGATGTTCGTCGGTCGCCTCGGTCCAGATCAACGCGACGTGACAGCGCAGGCCTGTGTCGGCGTCTTCGCGTTCCAGCACGAACGGCATTTCGGTGACGCGTGTGTCTCCACGCGCCTGGTTGATCGCCGCGAGGAAGTCGACGACACCGCCGGCGTGGCGGAACTCGGTCGTCGCGCCGACCTTCTCGTTGTTGAATTGAATGACCAGACCTTTATTCAGGTAGGTCTTCACGTCAAGACGTTCGGCGATGACCTCGGGATCATACGCGGTGTCGCGGAAAATTTCGGGGTCGGGCGTGAACGTGACGGTCGTTCCCGTCCCCCGCGCCGGCTCGCCTGGCGTGACGGGGCCGATCGGCTTGCCCTTGCGATAGATCTGCGTATAAGTGATTCCGTCGCGACGCACCTGCGCTTCGAGCTGCTTGCTGAGGGCGTTGACGACGCTCGCGCCGACGCCGTGGAGGCCGCCGGCCACCTTGTAGGCATCGTTGTCGAACTTGCCGCCCGCGTGCAGGGTCGTGAAGATGACCTCGAGCGCACTCAGACCCGACTTGGCGTGCTTGTCGACGGGGATTCCTCGGCCATTATCGGAGACGGTGATCGTCTTGCCGTCTTTGCCGAGCGAGACGACGATCCGCGAGGCGTGGCCGTTCATCACCTCGTCGACCGAGTTGTCGACGATTTCCCAGAGCAGGTGATGCAGCCCGTCTTTATCGACGCCGCCAATATACATGCCGGGCCGTCGCCTGACGGCTTCCAGGCCCTCAAGGATGCTGATGGAGTCGGCGTTATAGGTTCCGGACGACATGCTCTTGGACTCGTTCCGCAGGGGTAAGGGGCGGGATTCGATTCAAACCAGCGTCGGAAAATCTTGTTTTCGACCCAGCACCCAGCCGGGCGCGACGTTGCGCCTCGCAGGGTCAAACTGCCCGTCATTCCGACTTCGACGATCAGAAAGACGGGCAGGAATTCGGCAAGCTCAGGTTCGTCTCCCAATCCATCGGGTCCGATCATCAACGCGAATCGAAATATTGCCGCAACGGCCAATGACAGTGTATAGGCCGGAATCGCCGAAGGCCCAGCCCTCGACGACGGATTCCAGAGGGCTCTCTTTCATAAGAACCTCTGTATTTCTCACTCGCCAACCTCTTGCGGACTTGGCACTGGCTGCACCTCGTCGTGGATGATCGCGTCGAGCGAGCCGCGTTGGAGGATGCCGAATCCGGTGCCGCCGCGAGACGTCACGGGGTATTTCGTCGCCCGGACGATCTGGGTTGAGCCGCGATTGGTCTGGACGGTCAAGCCCTCACGCATCTTGTTGGCAAGCGCGAAGCCGATCACACGGTCGTCGGCCTTCAGCTTGATGGCGGTCACGCCCTTCGCTGCGCTCGAGACGACGTTAATCTCGCTCACGGGGAAGATCAGCACCCGAGCCGAGCGGGTGGCAAGGCAGACGGTCTCGTTGCCGTCAGACACTTCAACGCCGACGACCTTGTCGTCCTTCAGGTTGGCGTCGAGCCGGACGATGAGTCGCCCCTTACGGTTCGAGACGATCGCATGCGTCGAGAGGGGGAACCGCAAGACCTTGCCGCCGGCGGTGAGGGCGATCGCGTAAGGGCCGGGCGGTACGCTGTCGAGCGGGCCATCGCCATTGACTGCCGCGAGTTCGCCGCCGAGGAGTGCCTGCACCGGGGTCGGCGGCGGTGCGGGCGTGCCGGTCCACACAGGCAGGCAGCGCGGATCGTAGCAGGCGACGCCGACAAGATGCTCGCCGTCTTCGAGGGCGAAGCCCTTCTGATAAGGCTCGCCGTGGCCGGTTGTCAGCGGGATGTCGTTCACCCGCATCGTGTAGCCGATGCCACGATCGGTAAAGAAGGTCAGGGTCTGCCGGGCACGCGATCGATAGATCCAGCCGACGCGGTCGTCGTCGCGGAGCCGGATGCTGGCGACGTCGGTGAACGACTTCTGCCGCTTGATCCAGCCGTCTCGGGTCACGATCACCCAGGCGTCTTCGTCAATGATGTAGTCTTCTTCACGATACTCAACCGGGGCGCTCGGCCCCTCGATCTTGGTCCGCCTCGCGTCGCCATAGGCGCGTGCGATCTCTTTCAGCTCCTTGCGGATAATCTGCCAACGTGCCTCTTCGTCGGCGAGCAACGCCTCAAGCTCTGCCGCGCGAGACCGCTTCGCCGCGAGTTCGGCGAGGATGTCGGCGATCTCCAGCTTGCCGAGCTTGTAGAGCTTGGTTTCGAGGATCGCGTCGGACTGCTCGAACGAAAGCGCGAAGCGATCCATCAGCTTGGGCGAGGCGTCGGGCTTGCCGTCGCTGGCGCGGATGATCGCGATCGCCTCGTCGAGGGCGTTGAAGACGATCGCGAAGCCTTCGAGGATGTGAATCCGTCTCAGCAGGTTCGTCAACTCGAACTGAATGCGCCTCGTGACGATCTCCAGGCGGAAATCGAGGAAATAGATCAGCATACTCTTGAGGTCGAGCCGCGCGGGGACCGCTACCTCTCCTGCGGTCGAAGGCAGGAGGCAGGTCAAGTTGACCCCGAAATTCGTATGCAAGGGCGTATTCTTGAACAAATAGGCCATCGCCGCGTCGAGGTTCGCGCCGGGACGCAGCTCGAGCGCGATCCGAACGTCTTCGGTGCTCAGGTCTTTGATGTTGGTGAGCTGCGGGACTTGACCCCTACCGATGAGTTCGCCGATCCGGAGGACGAGGGCATCCTTCTCGATCCCGTAGGGAATCGAGGTGATGAAGACCGAATTCGGCCGGTCGGGATCGCGCTCATAGGTGCCGCGCAGCTTAATCGAGCCTTGCCCGGTCGCGTAGATCTGCTGGATCTCGGTCGCAGTGTTGAGAATCACGCCGCCGGTCGGAAAGTCGGGGCCCAGGATGTAGCGAGAGAGCGCCTCGATCGGCAGGTCGCGGTCGTCGAGGAGCGCGGCGAGGGCCGAGCAGACCTCCTTGAGGTTGTGCGACGGGATGTTCGTCGCCATGCCGACGGCGATACCGCTCGTGCCGTTGACGAGGAGATTGGGAAACTGCGCAGGGAGGACTTCGGGTTCGGAGGTCGTCGAGGCATAATTCGGCCTGAAGTTTACCGTGTCCTGGTTCAACTCGGTGAGGAGTTCCTCGGCAATCGGCTGGAATCGGCACTCGGTATACCGCATGGCGGCCGCAGAGTCGCCGTCGATCGAGCCAAAGTTGCCGTATCCGTCGATCAAAGGGTAGCGGAGGCTGAACGACTGCGCCATTCGAACGAGGGCCTGGTAGATCGACTGGTCACCGTGCGGGTGATAGCTCTTCATCGACTCGCCGACGACCGCCGCGCACTTCATATAGCGGCCGTCAGACCGGACGCCCAGGTCAGCCCACATGGCGTATAAGATCCGCCTCTGAACCGGCTTGAGGCCGTCGCGGACGTCGGGCAAGGCCCGCGAGGTGATGACCGAAAGCGCATAGTTCAGGTAGCGCGTTCGAGTTACCTCGGCGAGCGTGACATCCTCAACGATCATCTTCGGCGGGCGTCCGCCCCCGTCAGGGAGTAGCCCACTCTTCCGCTTCGCCATCGGTCCGTCCTGAATCTCGCTCGGCGTTTCTCCGTCTCGGCAGCGGGCTTCCGGCCATCCCGCCGCCCTGATCCGACCTGATTCACCTTCATACCATGAGGTTGATAGACCGCGTCAAGGCCAGCATTTTTGATTGCAAGTGCACATGCCTTTTTTATTTTGTCTCTCCCGGTGGCGTTCGGGCATGGAATCTGCTTTTAATTGTATCGAGTCTGGCCCGTGGTGATCGGTCGCTAGAGACGCTTATTGAAGGGTAATCGGATGCGAAAGTATATCGTCGAATTCGTCGGGACTTTCTTCTTTGTCTTCACGATCGGAATGGCCGTCCTCAAGCCGAACTCGGCCGGAGACTTCGCGCCGTTGGCTATCGGTGCGGCCCTGATGGTGATGATCTACGCGGGCGGCCACATTTCCGGTGGCCACTACAACCCCGCCGTAACCCTCGGCGTTTTCCTTCGGGGCCGGTGCCCAATCGGAGATGTGCCATTCTATATGATCGCGCAGGTCCTCGGTGCGATCCTAGCGGCGATCCTGGTGCCGATCGCTAAGGGGTCGAGCACAGTCGATCCGAAAGCACTAACGCTCCTGCCAACCTTACTCGCCGAGTTCTTATTCACCTTCGCGCTCGTATGGGTGGTGCTTAACGTTGCGACTTCGAAAGCCACCCAAAACAACTCGTATTACGGCCTCGCGATCGGCTTCACGGTAATGGTTGGTGCGTTCGCGGTGGGGGCGGTCAGTGGAGGAGCGTTCAATCCTGCCGTCGTGATCGGAATCAGTGTGATGCGACTCGCTGCCTGGCAAAACATCTGGATCTACTTCCTCGCCCAGTTCGGCGCGGCAGTAGCGGCGTCCTTTCTCTTTAAGTTCACGAACCCCGACGACCGTTGAGCCTTCGGGTTCAACTCGTGGCCTGCGTCAGTGCGTCTCGAAGCGTCTCGATGCTGCGTCGGGAGGTCTCAACAGCCCCCGGCGCGTAGTCGAACACTTCGACCGAGATCCAGCGATCGTAGCCCGACTCGACGAGCGCCTTGAGGATCGGCACGAAATCGACGTCGCCCATGCCCGGTCCCTGGCGGTTGGGGTCCTGGGCGTGGAAATGGCCGGCCTTGGCGGCATGACGGCGGATCAGCTCAGGGACGGTGGTCCCGACCTCGCCGCTCTGCGCCTTCACGTCCATGTGGAGGACGAAATTCGGATGATTGATCCGCGCGATCATCGCGTTGGCCTGCTCGCAGGTGTTGAGAAAGTCGGTCTCAGCCGGCGCGAGCGGTTCGAGGCAGAACGTGACGCCGAACTCGGCCACCTTGGGGATGATCCGGGCGAACACGTCTTCGGCATAGCTCGTCGCCTGGTCGTGCGTCACGCCTGGCAAGAGGTTCCGCTGCTTCGGACTGCCGAAGACCATCAATGAGCCGCCGAGATCTCGCGTCAACTCAGCCAGGCCAATGAGGTAGTCGCCGGTCCGGCGACGGGTCGCGGCGTCGGGGCTTGTCAGGTAATACCCTTCGGTCTGCGCGAGCAGCCAGTGCGTCCCAATCGTTTCGAGGCCGGAGTCAGCGATGATCTCTCTGATGGTCGCCCTGCGCGAGGCCGAGAGGTGGTCGATCGAGTCGGCGAGCGTGAACGGGGCGATCTCGATCCCTTCGTAGCCGAGTCCCTTGAGGGTCGAGCAGACCTCGACGAGTTCCGTCCCTTCGAACAATTCGTTGCACATCCCGAAGCGGATCATCGCGGGTTCCTTAAGAGAGGAGAGTTCATTCGGTCCAGCGTTTCCAATGAGATTGTCAAGCCAAGTCTCGCGCGACACAATAGCGAGTGGCGCGGACCATCGCAACGACTCGGAGCGGCTTGATCCAGCCGACCACTCCTCGGGATTTCTTGAAGGTGTCGCTTCAACGACTTGATGCGGCCGAGAAGATCATGAGCATCCTGCTCCTCAACCTTGAAGCCCAGTATGTCGGCGGTTATTCGGTCGAATGCTCTCTCAAGGCACTCGTTCTGGAAAAGACGACCGATGCTGATCGTCCGAAGATTCTTGAACGAATTACAAGCGGATCTACATACCACAAACATGAACCATTACTCGAAAAATTGAGAGAACGTGGCGTCTTTCTGACCCTGGAACTTGCCAAAAAAATGCGTCGTTTCGACTGGACGACGAACTTGCGGTATGAAATCGGGCGAAGGGATACGGGCGAGACCAATGCCTTGCTTCGCACCGCGAGAACGATCTACGAGTGGGTTGAAGGACAGATATCATGACCAACGCCACACCCGCTTGGCACGCCAATCGTACCGAAGAGACCCGTATGGTCGAAGCGGTGTTGAGCAAGGGAGTCTTCGACAAGGTCGACGCCTACCGCTATAACTCCGCCTCGATCCGGATTCGAGTGATCGATCGGCGTTTCGAGGGAATGTCGCGTGAGAGGAAAGATGCGATGGTCGAGGAATATCTCGACAGGCTCCCACCAGAGACGCATAGCGATATTGTGACGCTTTTCACGTTCGCGCCCTCGGAACTCGACCGGACACCGACATCGTTCAGAGAATTCATGCTCAGCACCGAATTCGACAATCCAAGTCCCAGTCTGCTTTGATTGCCCCATAAGAGGCCCTCATGGGTTCAAGAGCTGACCGACGCCTTGGGCATCCATTCCCGTCTTGAGGGCGATGACGAGGATCGCGGCGTTGAGGACGATCGTGCCAACGGCCATCAACCAGACGACTGGCCTGCCCCACGGGGTCCGGCCGAAGGCGATGGCCGTCGCGACTGAGGCGAGGCACCCGACGAAGATCACCGGGAATCTCAAGTGGCAGAACCAGGCCAGCCGCCAGACAAGGTGTGGCCAGCCGTTGAGCAATGCCCCCTGCTCGAAGCCGCCCGGGAGGATATTCGCCCAGAGTTGGGGCACGAGCCGCACGAGGAGTTGATAGCCGAGGACCAGGCCGGCCGCGAAGACGAACGGGGCCGTCGAGAAGCCTCGCCGCCGCTTCCGGCCCGAGCGGTCGAGGGCCTGCTCCATCCGGTCGAGAGCCTGCTGCGCTTTGTCTTTCATGCGAGTGTTATCTTAAAAGCGTCAAGCGTGTTGCGTAAGAGCATGGCGATCGTCATCGGACCGACGCCGCCCGGCACCGGCGAGAGCATCGACGCGACCTCGACCGCTTCGGGTTGATGAACGTCGCCGCAGAGAGTGCCGTCAACGCGTCGGTGGATGCCGACGTCGATCACCACCGCGCCCGGCTTGATCCAGTCGCCCCTCACGGCTTCCGGCCGGCCCATCGCGGCGATAAGGATGTCGGCCTCTCGGGCGATTGCGGCGGTGTCTCGCGTGGCCGTGTGGCAGACGGTGACGGTCGCATCGCCGCCCGGGCCTTTCTGGAGGAGCAACAGGGCCATCGACTTGCCGACGATCTGCGAACGGCCGAGCACGACCGCCCTCGCCCCTTTAGTCTCGACACCCGACCGGATCAGGATCTCGCGGATTCCGAGCGGCGTGCAAGGGACGAATCGGGGCGTGCCGATCGTCAGCAGGCCGGCGTTTTCGGGGTGAAACCCATCGACGTCTTTCAGCGGATCGATCCGCTCGATCACCGCCCGGTCGTCGATCTGGCGGGGGAGTGGGAGCTGGACGAGGATGCCATTCACGGACGGGTCGGCATTGAGGCGATCCAGCGTCTGGAGCAACTCCGCCTGACTCGTCTCGGCCGGGAGCCGAAGGACTTCGCCGCTGAAGCCAACTTCGTCGCTGGCCTTACGCTTGTTGCGGACATAGACCCCGCTCGCGGGATCGTCGCCAACGAGGACAACCACGAGTCCCGGCACCCGTCCGTGCTCGGACTTGAGCCGAGCCACTTCAGCCGCCACGTCCTTGCGGACTTGCTGTGCCAGCGCCTTTCCGTCGATGATCCGACAAGCCACGCGGGAGACCTCGTTAGAGAAGAGGGGCGAGACCGCCCGAAAATCGGCCCTCTGGCCGAGCGAACTATCATAACGTGTCGGGTGTCGGCTTGTCGTCGACGCTGAGATATTGATCATACTAGCCCATCACCCCAGGATCGAGACGCTGACCTTGCAACCGAAGACGTCCCTTTACATCCAGGAAGACGAAGGGACCGAGGGGGATATCCTCCTCACTCCGGCCGAACGCGAGGCCGTGCCCATTTCCCTGCCCGAGACCACGCTGGGGATCGTCGGCCGGGTGCTCGGGCTCTCGGTGCCGGTCGTCGTCGAGCAGTCTTTGCTCTACCTGGTTGGGCTGTCTGACACCCTGCTTGCTGGGCGTTATCTCTCGGAAGACTTTCTCGCTGGAGTGACGGTTTCGAGTTATCTGCTCTGGGTGGTCGGCAGCCTGCTGACGATCGTCTCGGTCGGTGCGACGGCGCTCGTCGCAAGGCTCACGGGCTCGGGAGATCGGGCCTCGGCCGCGAGGATCGCCCAGCAGGCGATGGGCCTGGCCTTCCTGCTCGGCACAGTCATCATGATTGCGGGCGGGATCTCGGCCCCGTGGATCGTCCGAGCGATGAACCTCTCGGGCGTCTCGGCCGACGCCGCCGCGCTCTTCTTGCGGATCGTCCTGATCGTCACCCCCCTGCTCGCCTGCTCGGCGGCCGGGATCGCCTGCCTGCGAGGCGTGGGCGACACCCGAACCGGCATGTGGGTGATGATCCTGGTCAATCTGATCAACATCACGCTGAGCTGGGGCCTTGTGCGAGGGTTCGGGCCGTTGCCCCGACTCGGTTTCGCCGGGATCGCGGCGGGCACGGCCTGCGCAGAGGGGATCGGCGGGCTGGTCGTGCTCGCGATCCTGGCGCGAGGGCGGTCGGGCCTGAGACTGTCATGGGCGGGTCTGGCACCTCGACGGGCGGAGATCGGCCGGATCTTGCGAATCAGCCTGCCAGCGGCGGGCGAGAGCCTGACGAACAGCGGCTGCCAGCTCTGGTTCCTCGGCCTCATCAACCGGCTCGGGCCGACCGCGACCGCCGCGCACGGGGTAGCGATCCGTTGCGAAGCCCTGGCCTTCCTCACCGTGTCGGCCTTCGCCGTCGCCGCGAGCACACTCACCGGTCAATATCTGGGGGCGGGCCGTCCCGACCTCGCCAAACGAGCGGCGAGGGCTTCGTGGGGGATCGCGATGGTCGGGCTGTCGGCGATCGGGATCTTGCTCTATGCCCAGGCCGAGTGGTTCTTTGACCTCTTCCTCGGCGGCAACAAGCCCGGGGTGATGGCCGAGGGTGTGCCGGTGCTGCGGATCGTGGCGTTCGCGATGCCGGCCCTGGCGACGATCAACGTCTTGAACGGAGCGCTCCGAGGCGCGGGGGATACCCGATGGCCGTGGGCGATCGTGCTCGTGGGCTACCTCGGGGTCCGGATGCCGTTGACCTACTGGCTCATCTCGCCGACAACCGCGCACGGCCTGGGATGGGGCCTGCGCGGGGCCTGGTTCGCGATGCTTTTCGATCTCTGCACGCGTGGGGCACTCGTCGCCGTCCGCTTCCGTCAAGGGGGCTGGATCAAGGTCAAAGTCTGAGCGCAGGCTCAGGTCATTGAGACCGACGAGAGAGCCGCAGCGCGATCGCGGTCGATGGCGAAAAGGCGATCGAGATTCGAGGTGCGAAACACAGCCTGGATGGTCGGCGAAAGTTCGCAGAGGCGCAAACGTCCACCCGTAGAATCGATCCGCCGCTGGAGCAAGATGAGCTTGCCAAGGAGCGAGCTGGAGATCATGTCGACCCCAGAGAAGTCGAGCACGACATGGAGGGGCTTGCCGTCATTTGGCAGCGCCGCGCCGATCTGCTCTCCGACCTCGCGGACAGTGCGCTCGTCGAAAACCATCCGGTCTTTGAATCGGACAACACGCGCGAAATCGCTCTCGGCGACCTCAATTCGAGGAGTGACGGGCATCGGCTTGACCTCGCTGATTGTCAGGGCGCGACGCGGCCGAGGGCCGCTGGGAGCGGTAGGGAAAGACAATTGTCCGGTCACGGATGATATCGCAATCGCGCGAGAAATGCGACGCCTCGACCGCGTCCTCGTTCAATCTTCACGAGGCTTGCGCCGGAGCCTCGATGGCGCGGCTGGGCGAGCGGCGAGCTTGGGGATCGCGAGGGTCGACACGTTGGAGTCGGACCCCGAGGCGTTTGCGGCCGGCTCGGCGAGGACAATCAGGGCGGTGGCGCGGTCGGTCGCAAAGGTGTAGAGGCTGTCGAGACGGCTGACGCGGAAGACCTCAAAAACAGTCAGGTCGACGTTGCAGAAGACCATCCGCCCCCCCTTGGCACGCGCCACGCGTTGGAGGGCGACGAAGCCTCCGAGGGCCGCCGATCCGGCGAAACCGACACCCAGCAGGTCGATCACCAGATCGGCTCGACCACCTCGGGCGAGATGCTCTTCGAACTGCTTGCGGAGGACCTGCACCGGCGCGGGATCGAGCCGGAGGCAATCCCAGAACTCCGCGACGAAGACGCCGTTTTCCTGGCCGACCTGTACCGAGGGATTGAGCATGAGCAGAAATGTCCGGAGAGACGGGGATGGCCGAGCAAGACCATCGATCGGGGGCCAGGACAAGATTTCGCCCGAGACGACGGGCGGGACAGGATCGGTCACGACCGGTGTACGCTTTCGTCAGCGCTCGGGCTCGACCTGATTCGCGGAACTATAGGCTCGAAACCCGCCGTCGACTAGGGCCTCAAAAAAAGCCACGCATGGATTGTGTCCTTTCATCGAGATTTGGATAGAGACAGGACGATGGCAACGTCGGAAACCGAGTTCGAGCACGCGATGGGTTAGACCGACAACGAGGGTGCCACCCAACACCAAGCGCCTTCGAACGCGGATACCGGCACTCGGGCCGTATGGTATGATCATCTCAGCTCCATCCGGTCTGCCGTCAGAGGGCCTCCACGCCCGACCGATAGACGACGGCTCGGCCCACGGCCGGTACGGCCCTGCGAGAACGCATCCAGACGACCACCACGAGGGAACGTGCCAAGCGTCGGGCGATCGTTCGGTATCCGTCGACGAACTGCGAGGCAAGCCTTCCCCCTTTTCCAGCCTGCGCTCGACCCGACACGTCGAGGGGGGGGCCAGGGGTTAGGGCGGCCTCCCCAGAAAAGGGATTGTCTCCAATGCGTCCTCTCCTCAACGTCCTCATCGCCGTTGCCGCCTGCTCGGTTGGCCCAGGTGCCGCGCGGGGGCAAGACTGGATCAAGTCGGTCTTCCCGGATCGCGAACACGACTTCGGGACCGTCGCTCGCGGGTCGAAGATTCACCACAGCTTCAAGCTGGTGAACACGACGAATGCCGAGATCCATATCGCCACGTATCAGACCAAGTGCGGCTGCACCGAGGTCCGCCTCGGGGCCACGACGATTCCCGCAGGCACACAGACAGTGATCGAGGCGGTCATCGATACGACCAAGTTCCAAGGCCCAAAAGCGTCGGGACTGACCCTCATCATCGATCGGCCGCAGTACACGCAGGTTGATCTCAACCTCAAATGCTTCATCCGCGCTGACCTCACCCTCAACCCCGGCCAGGCCGACTTCGGGTCGGTCAACCGGACCGCAAAGCCGGCGGTCGAGCTAGCCCTCTCCTACGCGGGCGGGCAGGCCGACTGGGCCATCACCAAGATGCAGACCACCAGCCAGCACGTCACCGCGAGGCTCACCGAACTCGGCCGGTCTCCCGGCGGGGCCGTGAATTATACGCTCACCGCCACCCTCAACCCCTCCGCACCGGTCGGCTTCTTCAAGGATGAGATCACCCTCTTTACCAATGACGCCTCCAGCCCGACGATCCCGGTTTCCGTCACGGCGATCATCCAGTCGAACGTCATGGTCAGCCCTTCGGTCCTGACTCTGGGTGCCGTTCGGCCCGGCGAAGAGGTCAAGAAGACGATCCTGGTCCGTTCGAGTCAGCCGTTCAAGCTGATCGGCGTCAAGTCGAGCCGAGGCGAGCTGACCACACCCGCTCCCGGCGATCAGCCCAAGGTCCTCCACCCGGTCGCGATCACCTTCAAGGCCCCCGCCGAGCCCGGACCATTTCATGCGGTGATCGAGGTCGAGTCGGACGTGAAGGATGAGCCGCCCACGAAAATCAACGCCTTCGCGACCGTCGTGCCCTGAGCGATCATGCCCCTAAAAACGAGCAAGCCCCCGCGTCGACTCGACGGCGGGGGCTTTTTCTGTTTGGAGAGGTCTGACGCGTTACCGATCAACGACGCGGGCAGTTACCGGTCGCGCAGGCCGAGCCGACGGAATAGTAAGACTGATACGCAACCCGTGCGGCAGGAGCCGCAGACACCGACTGGGCGGCCGGAGCGACGGGGGCCGTCGCATAGGTGGCGACGCGCTGGACGCAATGGCCACGGGTGGCGCACGCGGTCTTGCCGCCGAAGAGTCCGCCGGACGCCGACATGGCGGTGAGGAGAATCAGTCCCTGCATGGGTCGAAACCCTTTCTTCAATCCTGGAGGTGCCGAACAAGGTGTGAAAGCGGGTCGGCACGCATTTCGGGAGTAAAGTCCCGCCGATCGAAATCGGGGAGCGTGACATCCGACTCGCTCAGATTCGAGACGCGCATCGTCGTCTCCTCGCAACTCCGTCCATCCCAGTCACGGATTGCCGCCCGGCCGCTGACCCTCCCCGAAACGAATAGGGTCCGACGCGGCCAAGACTTTCATTGTACAAAAACAAAAACAATCCCGTCTACACAATAATCGCAAATGTTTTGGGGATCGTTTCGAGGATCAATCGAGCGGTCCTGCCGCTGCTTCGACCCGGCGCGTCAGGTCTCCCGCGAGCCTGCGGACTGATGTCTTGGGATGACCGGAGCGGACGTAGTATCCGATGACGTCGAGCCCTCCGCCGTGGGAGGCTCCCGCGATGGCAGCTACTTGTCCCCCTTCGGGACGGAGAATCTCGGCTTCGACAGACGCCCCGCCGTTGCTGATCGGCCCGAAGACGATTGACGCCAAGACGTTCGTGATTGTGCGCGCCGATGACACATCCGTCACCGCCGCATGAACGCGAGCCGTCCGAGGCCCCGGCGTCTCGACGATCGGGCGGATCGGTCCCAGGCGCTCGCGAAGGCTGACTTCAAGCGCCTTGGTGACTCGTTCTCGGCGCGTCTTGTCCTTGCCGAGCCAGTCGTCCTCCGGGCACAACCAGGCGACCGGCTCGATATAGAACGAGTCGACCCCGACGAGTTCGGCTGGGGTTGGTTCGCGGACGTTGACCCGGTGATAGCCGAGACCCCAGTTCAACCGCGCGCCGCTCGATTCGAGATGCGAATAGTCGGAGAGGTAGCCGGTCTGCGTCGGCTTGACCGAGGCGCAGCCGGTCGACATGCACGCGAAGATCAACAGCCAAAGTACCGGCCCGAGTCGGGATGACGGGCGTGAATCGCTCGTTCTCGTGCTCATCCTGAGCCCTTACCCTCCGTGTAAATCCCCCGACGGCCCGGGCAGTCCAACCCACCGTCTCTCTCCCACCTATCGTCCGATCGAGTTCCGGTTGTGCAGCTTTTCTGGATGGAATCGATTTTTCGGGCCGTCTCGCCCAAATAATCCCGCGAGCGACTTACCGGGCAGACGGTGGCGTCAACCCGGGTCAGCCGTTAGATTCGACGCACTCGCGAGGAGCCACCCGCCTCGCCTCCCCCGTCCCGCACCCAGTCCCTCACGGGAGCCTCCGCGATGAGCCTCGGCCTTCGGATCAAGTTGTCGGTCATGATGTTCCTCCAATATTTCGTCTGGGGGATCTGGATGCCCGTCCTCGCCCAGCAGCTCGGCGAGAATGGGGTAAAAATCCCCGTCCACCTGACCGGCTGGATCTTCGCGGTCGGCGGTTACGGATCGATCCTCGGCCCGTTTATCATCGCCCAGCTTGCCGACCGCTACTTCTCGACCGAGAAGGTGATGGCCTTCTGCCACCTGATCGGGGGGTTGCTGCTGATCGCCACGGCCTATTGCACGACGTTTTGGCCGATCTTTATCCTCCTCTTCCTCTACAGCACGCTCTACATGCCCACGATGGGCCTATCGAACTCGATCACCTTCCGCAGCCTGGGCGAGGCCAACCAGAACTCCTTCCCGAACATCCGGCTCTGGGGAACGATCGGCTGGATCGCGGCGGGGCTGTTCTTCGCGTTCTATCTCGAACGGGCCGGCCAGATCGAAGCGCTGAAGCCCCTCTTTGACGCCATCGGCCAGCCGGCCTTCCGCGATTGTCTCCGCGTCGCGGGAGTCGTCTCGATGATCTACGGCCTCTTCTGCTTCGCCCTGCCGCACACCCCGCCCGTCCCCGCCGCGGCCAACGCGCCGATCGCGAAGAAGTCGGCGATGCTTGAGAGCCTCTCGCTGATGAAGTTCCGCTCGTTCGCGGTGCTCGTGCTGGTCGCGGGGCTGATCGGGGTCGTCCTGGCGTATTACTTCGCCTGCGAGAATCCGTTCCTCGTCTCAGTCGGCGTACCCGTCAAGCAGGCTGGGGCGTATATGACGATCGGCCAGATCGCCGAGGTAGTCGTCATGGTGCTCGTACCGTTCACGGTCGCTCGGCTCGGGGTCAAGACGACGATGCTGATCGGCGCGGGGATGTGGGCGTTGCGGTTCGTCCTGTCGATGATCGGCCAGCCGCAATGGCTGATGGTGAGTTCCATCGCCTTGCACGGCTTCTGCTTTGGCTTCTTCTTCGTCGTCGCCCAGATGTACGTCGATCGCGCGGCAAGTGGCGACATCAAAGCGTCGGCGCAGAACCTTTTGATCTTCATCATCTACGGCCTGGGCAGCATCGCCGGCAGCGTCCTCTCGGGCTACCTCCGCTCGACGTTCACTCAGACCGTCGATGGCGTCGCCAAGACCGACTGGACGATGGTCTGGGCCGGACCGCTCGTCCTCACCGTCGTCGCGATGGCGCTCTTCGCCCTCTTCTTCAAGGAGGAGGAATTGCGGAAGCCGAACGTCGTCTCCCAGGGTGAACTCGTCGCCTGATCCGCAAGTCGTCACGGGGGAGCCATGCCCGACCTCCACCTCGCCGCCGGTCTGCGGCGGGTGGATCAGGCCGGCGGGCGGGGTCGCCGACCGGCTCCGGCTCCAAGGGGGCGGGCCTCTCGATCGTGTTCGTCACGCTTGACTGGACAAGCCGCACTATCGGGCGGCGATCCGGGCATTGCTGCTGGCCTGAGCGGGGTTCTTTCTCTAGGATTATAGGAGCAGACCCCGCAATCCCGGTCCGGTGGCTCGATGACGGCGATCGCCCTCTTATTTCTGGCCTTGCAGATAGTCTCGCCGTCATCGAGTGAGATCGATGCGCAGCTTGAGGCGGTGCGTCGACAGATTCGTGACCCGAATCGGCCGGTCGAGCAGCGGGCGTCGATCGCGCTCGAAGAGTCGGCTACGCTCGACAAGATGGCGCAGGGGACGGGTTCACTGAGCGAGCGGCGGACCCGGGCCGTCCAGGCGATCACGCTCCTCGACGACTTCAACGCGGCCAACCCCCGCCACTCGCTCGAAGTGCCCGTCGCGATCCAGGCGGCGGTCTATCTCTGGGCCGACGGCCGGAGAGAATTCGACCAGTGGCGGCTCGCTCCCAAGGACGAGACGAGCAAGATCCGGGCGCGTGAGGTCTTTGACTCGACGGTCGTGCGATTCGAGCGGATCGAACCTGCTCTCTCGGGGGCTGACCCGCTGGTCGCACAAAATGCGCGGTTCCGGCTGGCGCAAGCCCTGACCGATCGGTCGCAGCTCGACCCGCCCGGTTCTGACGCCGAGCGGGCAACGTTGCGTCGCGGCCTGGAATGCCTCGAACCGGTGCCGACCGAGGCGGCCGTCGTCGGCTATGCCCGACTGCTCCGCGCCGAGATCCGCGCGCGGTTGGGGAATTTCGACGTAGCCGAGTCCGAGCTTGATGCGGCCCTCAAGGCCAAGGAGCGGCCCTCGACCGAATCCGTCGTTGAAGTTCAGTCGACGATTCTGTGCGGTCAGCGGCGTTTCACCTCGGCGATCTAGGCTGTCGACGAGTCTAAGGTTGACCCGGTTACAAAGGCAGCGCTGGGGATCAAGATCAGGCTGGCGCAGCGGCGGGCGATCTCCGCCGGGCAGGAACGACGCGAGGCCGATGACGACGCGATCCATCGCGGCCAACAGCTTCGCGGCTCGCCCCGGGTCGATGCGCGACTGGCGCTGATTGACATGGCCCGCGAGATCGACCATCCCTCGCCGCACTCCGAACCCGACGCCTGGGACATCCTTGCCGATGGGGCTGTCGGACTCGGCGACCCCGCCCGCGCGGCTCGGCTCCTTGAACTCGGGGCCGACCGCGCCCGGGACGGCGGCCGTCGCGACGAGGCGGGTCGACTCCGCCTCCGCGCCGGGGCGATCGTGTTTCAGGCGGGAGATTATCCCGAGGCCAACGCGATCTGCGGCCGGGTCTGGGACGACTCGAAGTCAGGTCCGTCGCGTCCCAAGGCCGGGATGCTCCGCGTGCTGGCCAGGGGACGGATGATTGCTGCCAGGAGCGCTGGGACGACCCGCGCGGGCTATCTGGCGGCGATGAATGACCTGCTCCGCGACTACCCCAACGATCCGTCAACAGGCGAAGCGCGTTGGTTGCTCGGCGCAAATGAGCTTGCTGCGGGCCGGCCGGCCGCCGCGATGGCCCACTGGGAGGCGATCGCGCCGGGCCAACCTCGATGGATCTCGGCTCGGCTCGCGATCGCCGAACAGCTTCAGCGCGAACTCGACACACTTCGGATCGCCGATAACCCAACGGTCGTCGCCGAGTCCTACAAATCAGCCGTCAGCTCACTCCGCAAGAGTCTCGCACGCGACGCCGAGGAGTCGGAGTCGCTCGACCTCGAACTCACGCTGATCCGACTCGATCTCACGCCCGGCGTCGGGCATCCCGACCACGCGCGGAGCCTCTGCGATCGCGTGGCACATCGGGCTGGGTCGGACGCCCAGCACGCCCGCGCAAGGATGCTTCGCGTCATCGCGCTCGCGATGATCCAGCAGTTCGCGGAGGCCGAGCGCGAGGCCCGGGTCGAGGGCGTTCGCGCCTCATCTGACGACTTGCTCCTTGCCGCTCGCCTGCTCGACCACTCGGCCGACGCGACCGAGTCGGACGTCAATCGGTCTCGGATCGGCCGGATTTTGCGACTGCTGCTTGTCGCCGGGGCACGCCATCTCGACAAGCTCCCCCCCGCCGGACAGGCCGAGGCCCGGTTGCGAGCGATCCGCGCCGAGATCGCAGTCGGAGATACCGAGTCGGCCCGTCGCGCCTTCACCGAGCCGAATGGCCCGAACGCCGCCGATCTTGACCCCGACAGCCTCCGAGACCTCGCCGACGCCTACTTTAGAGTCGAAGCTTACGGTATGGCGATCGACGTGGAGCGACTCCGAATCCGCGGGCTCAAGCCTGGCTCGCCCGAGTGGATCGAGTCGAGGTATGGCCTCGCCCTCGCCCTCTATCGCGACAAGAAACCGCGCGAGGCTCAGCGGATCATCGACGCCACGGCGATCCTCCACCCCGAGCTAGGGGGAGGGTCGCTCAAGGCCCGATTCGAGCGGTTGCGGCAGCGGATCGAGCCTGAATGACCGCGATCAGTTCTGGTCGACCCAGTTGATCCCGCTCTGCCACCAGGGGGGAGTCGTCGCTCGTCGCGGCTTGTAGTAATAAGAATTCGCGGTTGGATACATGACGGGCTGCGGCCGGTCAAGGAACGGATTCGAGGACGATGTTCCCTCGGACTCGACCACCTCGCCGCTATAGCCACGCGAGTAGACCCGCACCGGCGCGGCGACTGACCGATAGGCCGAGATCGGCCCATAGATGGTAAGGTTGTTCACTCCATACTGGCCGAGCGGCGAATAGCCACGGCCGGTCGGGAAGTCGCCCTGCACGAAGATCGTCGGCGTCGAATAGAACGTTCCGAGCATGTTGCTGGGGGCGTTGGCATTGGCCGGGTTGCCGACATAGGCCGTCGGCTCGACGTTGACCGTGCGACGCCGACCGAATCCGCCAGCCTCCGTCGTCGACGCGATCGAGAGGGTCAACAAAACACCGAACGCCAAGCGGTGCGCTATCATGGGGTGTGAACTCAAAGGAGAGACAACCGAAGCGGCGACGACTTGTCGACTCGCAACCGATTGACCTTGAATGAATTTACCCCAGATTTCCCGCTTCTCCAATTTTTGACCAGAGATTCGGGAAAGTCGTCGAGTCGTCAGCTCTTCCCTTCCAACTCCGTCAAGACTCCCGGCAAGAGCTTGACGTCCTTCTTTTCGAGCAGGTGGGCGATCCGTGCCGGGGGGAATTCCATCTTCGTGAGCAACTCGCCGACGTTTTTCCACAGTCGTTCGAGCTTCTTACCCTCAGCGAGGTAGATGTCGCCAATCATTTCGGAGAGGCGTTGATGCTGGATACCGTCGAAGTTGTTGTAGTACCGCTTGATGATCTTTTGCTGATAGTGCGAGAGGTCGGCCATCGGATGGTCCTAAGAGTCTAGTCGGAGTCGGGAGCCTGCCTGCCCCGTTTGGTATCGGATCGGCGATGTTTCGACTCCACCCTCCGCTTCTTCGAGCCGAGAGTCGGCCGAGTCGCTCGCCTGGTCTTGGGAGGGTGGAGGGCGGCGAGGATCATCGCGCGAAGCTTGCTGAGGCAGTCGTCGCGATTCTGACCCTGGTCGCGAGTCCGCGTTGAGGAGATGAGCAATTCACCACCGACGGTCAGCCGGCTCGTGACGGCGGCCATTAGCCGGGCCTTCACCGGGTCGGGTAGGCTGGGGCTGGCGGCGGGCGACCAACGCAGCTGAACCTTCGAATTCACCTTGTTGACGTTCTGCCCCCCCGGACCACCTGAGCGCGAGACTTCGAACTCGAACTCGTCGAGCGGGATCGAAATCGTTGCGGACACGTCAAGAGCGGCCATCATCTGCCTCGGATCCGGGGACGTACCAGCCAACTTTATTCTAACCGAACCCTTTGACAACCGGGCAGCCGTTGCGGTTCGAAATCGAAAGGCCCGGGCCGCCCCCCTGCGCAGAGAGGAGACGGCCCGGGCCTGGTTCGGTTGCCAGATTTACATCGCGAAGGAGGCGATCGCGGCGTCCTGGGTGGCCATCGAGGAGGAGGCGGTGGTGGCGGGAGCCGAGGCTCCAGCACGGCCTGCCCGTTGCATGGCGACGCCGCTCCTCATGTGGGGGCCGGCGATCTTGACCGACGCGGGATGGGCGCGGCGTCGGGGGATCGAGACGACCGACGGCGTGATTGTCGGGGCGGCCTGCGGGGCCGGGGCCATCATCATCGGGTCCATCGTCACCCGATACGCGGCGGCCGAAGTCTGGATCCCGGGGATCGAGACGGTCGACGGCGGGTAGTAGGTGGCGTTGGTCGAGGGGATCGTCTCGGCGGCGATCGCGGCGGCCGTGTTCTGTGCGAGGATATTGGCGTTGATCGTCGCCAGGTCACCGTTGGCGTTGAGCGACGCCATCTGAAGTCCCGACTCTTCGGCAGGGATAAATCCGAGCTTAGCGTCGCGGGCAGCGATCTGCGCCGGGGTGTAGAACGAGTCGTTCTTGTTGAAGATGAGCTGGGTCGTCTCGAACTTCTGCCCGTTGAAGAGCTGGCCCGTCACGGTGGCGGGGGTGATACCGCCGGGAAGGCTGATATCATAGCCCCTGAAGACGAAGGTCTCGCTGAGGAAGTCGCTATGGTTGAAGTTCCGCGGGAACGAGGTGTACGGGGTCGCACCCCCGAGTCTGACCGTCGCGGGGTCGATCTGGGTCGCGTCGAAGCCCGAGGTTCCCTGGATCGTGACGCGGACGTTCTCGCCGTGAGCGGTGTTGACGTGCCGCGACGAGTGGGGGTTGATGAGCACCGGCGGCGAGACCGGCGGGCACAGGATCGGCGGGACGACCGGCGGGGTCGCCTGGTTGAGCGTGAACGGCTGCGGCGGGAAGAACGCCTCGCTGATCCCGTCATCCTGGTTTGAAGAGCCGAACGCACCGATCCGGATTACCGATGAGGAACTTAGCGCTTTTCCCGTCTCCTGGGTGTAAAGCTGGGAGAAGTGGGTAATGCTGAACTCGAGCGCCCCGTGTCTCGGGTCGTTGACGAGATAAACGTTACCTTCGTTGTTCGTCAGCTCCATCCCGAAGGCGGGGATGTTCGGCCCGTTCGATATCCCCTTGGCGACAGTGTAATGCTTGGGGACGTTCGAGGGGCCGTTGTTCGCGAAGCCGGCGACGACGTCGGCGGGGAAGAACGTCTGGCCGGGGATGTTCGGGTTGGGTGCCGAGCCGGTCAGGTTAAGGAAGGCCCCCATGGTTTTCGAGCCGCCCATGCTGGGCGGATCCTCGAACCCGTTCTGCCGGAGGCCGGGCATGTTGGTCGGGCTGACCGGTTGGGCGGGGTCAAAGTTCGGGTTGTTGAGCAACGGGTTGACAGTCCCGCTGTCGCCATTGTTGTCCGAATCGCCCGCGATCACCGGGTAGGTGACGCCGTTGGTTAAGTTCTGGCTCGACGGCTGGATCAGGCCGACGCTTAGGGTGTCGTTCGTCGGGTCGTAGGACGTGGAGATGCCACTGATGTCGAAGCCAGAGACCTTGACAATCGGTTTGATATCGAGTGGGATGGCAGGGTGTTGAACACCAAGGTTCCCGTTGTCCAGGATGGTCACAACGCCTGGAACTTGTGTAGCGGGAAAATCGGTTGCAACGACTCCGGTAAAGTTGACGGCTAAAAGTTGCCGATGATCTAGCTGTTCCAGCCCGACGCGGGCCACGGTGCGTCCCTTGGTTGCACCGCGTTGCCGCCGCCACGACTGAACGGCTTGAATGACTTTCGTGAACAACGACATCGCGCCCTCGTCCTTTCTTCCTGAACTTCGGACTCACGACGAGTCCGGCCCCTCACGGGAGATGGTCAGCCTGGATTTCGACGGGATTCCCGACGCAGTCCAGGGCGACCCGGCGGTGCGACGGCCTGCAAACAAAGGACGTGCGGCGGAACGATCGGCGTGAGCCGAAGCTCGCCCAGGGTTGAATCAAGGATGGTTTCGTCCCGGTGAACGTCGGGCCTGGAAATGGCCCGGGAGCCCTCCCGGAACGACGACCCCAACGCGGAAGGAAAGTCGAGATGGATCTTCGACGAATGAAAAATTTGGCGGTGGCCCTCAGCCTGGTCGGGGCCGCCGGATCGGTCGCCTCGGCGAGCCCGATCACGTTCACCGGCAATGTCGCGGCCGACATGCCCAGCCCGAGCAAGGGGGTATATGTCCAGGCCGGTACCTCGCCGGCCGCAGTCGCCCAGGCCGACTTCATTACGCAGGCGGGTTGGATCACCGGCTGGAACATCAAAGACATCCGCTTCTTTTACGACAAGTCGTCGGATACCTTGCAGGTCGGTATCAACACCTATTCGATCGCCGGCAACTCGACGGGCAACGGCACCCCAGGCATTCCTGACCCGCGTCAGACCGCCGTCGGCGGCGTCGACCCCGCCCATATTGGTGGCCAGGGTTCGATCTCGGTCGCCTTCGCGGGCAACGGATCGAGCGATAAAGTTTCCGGTATGCCTGTCATCATTGCAGGCGTCCCCGCCGACAAGTCGCATTCCGGACCCGGCATTGACGGCTTCACCGTCTCGTCGTATGCGCCCTCGAATTCCGGCATCGCCTACAGCTACGGCTCGAACCTGCCGACCCACCAGGGATCGTTGGCCTTCGACCCGTCCGCCGCGCACCCGAACTTCGAGTTCTCGGTGACGAATTTCAGCAAGATTCCCGGCCTTGACCCGACAACAGGCTTCTGGATTCAGGCGTTCGCCGGATCGCCGAATGATGTGATCGCGGGCGAGGACACGATCGGCTGGGTTCACATCCCGGCACTTGCCGCGCAGCAGGTGCCCGAGCCGACCACCATCGCTGCCTGGACGCTGCTCGTCGGGGCCGGTGCGCTGGCTCGCCGCCGTCTCCGTCGTGATCAGGTCCAGGGTTGATGCGATCCGTCGCACGTTCAATCCGCCTCCATGTCGGGAAAGACGACCGGGTCCATAGTCGCTGTTCAGTCTATCGTCAGGGTTGAGCCGGAGAGTCCCGCGGTTTTGACCGCCCAATCCGGCTGACAACCTCCCCTCCGCTACGCTGAGACAAGTCCAGCCAGTCGAATCAACCGGCAACGTCACCGTCAGGGTCGGATCGGTAGCACGAAACCCACTGAAGGAGCGAGGTACAAACCTCAGCTCCTTCAGTGGGTTTCTCATTGGCCTTGCGCCGGTCGGACAAGTCGAACACGCCCTCCTCCTGCCGGCCTTCCTGGCGGAGACGAACCCCATTTCCGGACGACACGAACGGATGACCTCCCCCTTGCTCGGGAAATGGTCTGGGGATATCGTGCCGAGAAGGCCTACACGTGTTGGAGTCAGATTACGGGCATCTCGGCCGGGGAGAGTGCGTGGTGAATCTCTCGCGATTCGTAGCGTTCACAATCGGTGTCTCGCTCTTCGCCGCCGGGGCCGTCCGCGCCGACGACATGAAAGAGGCTGCGTCGACGCTAAAGATGTCGAAGCCTGTCGTCTGTCTCAAGGTCCACGGCTTCGGCAGCTTCGAAGAGTGGCCCGACGCCAAGCTCACCCCCGACGACAAGCTCACCATCTATTACGAGCCCTCGGGCTTTCGAACCGAGAAGACCAAGGACGGCTACCGCGCCCTCTTCAGCGAGGACGGCCGGCTCCGCAAGAAGGGAAGCAAGGACGCGATCTGGAAAAATGACGACATGTTCAAATATGAAGCGACCAAAAAATTTCCACCCTATCAGGTCTACCTGAAGACCGACGTGAGCATCAAGGCTCTTGCCCCCGGCGAGTATGAGCTCGACCTGACGCTTCACGACCGGCTCGACAAGCGCGATGTCGCCCTGACGAAGACCGTCGCCTTCACGGTCTATCTCCGCCCCGAGCCGAAGCCCGAGCCCTAGAGCGGTTTCGCTCAAACGTGGCAATCGTCTCGTAGGGCCGGTTGGAACCGAACCTACGAGACGATCGGAAACCGCGCTAGATCGCCGTCCGCTCGCCCCTCAACTCGACTTCTCGCCCGGGCGGGGCCTGGGGAGGTTGGGGTTGGAGTTGAGGTCAAGGTCAGGGACATGGGCCTTGATGAAGACGTCCATCTGCTGACCGACATAGACCTTCGTCGGCATCTCGGTGAGGGCGTAGATCACCTGAAGGACGCGGGTATCAACGCGCTCAGAGTTGTCTCCCGTGAGGCTCTTCTTGGGGATCACGAACGGCTCGACCTTGACGTAATTCAGGGGGAACCGCACGTTCGGCCGACCCTTTAGGGTGGCGACGGCCTCCATGCCTTGCTTGAACAGCGGCAGGTCATTCTCGTCAATGTCGACCCGAACGTGCAGGGTGTTCACGTCGCCGAGGACGACGAGCGCCTCGTTCCAGGTGAGGGCGGCGAACTGGCCGGGCCGGACGTGAACCTGGAGGACCTCGCCATCGGCCATCGCCCGCACGGTGAGCCGTTCGAGCATAATTTCCATGCTCTTGACCTGCGACTTCGCCTGTTCGACCGCGGCGGCCGACACTTTGATGTCTTCGTTCCACGAGCCCGCGAGCAGCTTCTTCAGCTCGGCCTCTGTCCGCGCGAGTGCAGCTTCGGCCGCCTTCTCCATGTAGTTGTCTCTATCGTAGTCGCTCCCTGGGGCCATCTTGCGGTCGAAGAGGCTTTTGGTCCTCCGATAGGCGGCGCGGGCGTCTTCGAGCTTTGCCCGGCTCTCCTCGACGGTGGCGATGGCCGGGGGCACGTCTTCGGCTCGGGGGGCGGCCTTGAGCCGGTCAAGCTGGGCCTGCATGGCGTTGGCGGTCGCCTGCCGGCCCACGAGTTCGGCGCGAAGGTCGCGGTCGTCGATGTGGAAGAGCGGGTCGCCCGCCTTCACCTGCTGGTTGATGACCACAAACACCTTGTCGACAACGCCCGGGACCGGGGTGCCGATCGGGATGTTCTCGCGCTTCGCCTCGACGACCCCAGCCCCCGCGATCGACCGGTAAGCGGGGGTTGTCGGCGGGCTGATCACCGGCCTGGAGGACTCGGGCACCCGCTGGAGATTGACGACGTTGACGATCGCGAAGCCCAGCCCGCAGGCCGCGAGCAAGGGCAAGAGGAACTTGACGACCATGATCGGCCTCTCACTTGATTGAAGGAGATCGCTGGGGGAATGAAGGCCCGCGCTCAGGCGGCGGGGGCGTGGACGTTGTCACGGACTTCGGCGACATGGCCGTCGTCCATCCGGGTGATCCGGTCGCCGAAGTCGAAGACGCGGTTGTCGTGGGTCACGACCACGACGGCGCGGTCGGCCCGCAGCGCGGCCTCGCGCATCAGGTTCATGACGGTCCGGCCGCTCTCAACGTCGAGCGCGGCGGTCGGCTCGTCGCAGACGAGCAAGCTCGGTTCGTGGACCAACGCCCGCGCGATCGCCACCCGCTGCTGCTGACCACCGGAGAGCTGGTTGGGCATGCTCTTAATCTTCTTACCCATGCCCAGGCTGTTGAGCACATGCGACGCCTTCTCGATAGCCCGAGATTTCGACCATCCCGCGATCACTAGTGGGACCGCCGCGTTCTCGGCAGATGTCAGCGCGGGGAGGAGGTTGTATTGCTGGAACACGAACCCGATCCGCTCGGCACGGAATCGGGTGAGGGTCCGATCGTTCATCTTCGTCACGTCGTTGCCGAAGATCTCGACCGACCCCTCATCGGCGTCGAGGATTCCCGCGATCACTGAGAGGAGCGTCGTCTTGCCGCAGCCGGAAGGGCCGATAATCATCGTGAGCTGGCCGACGTAGACGTCCCAGCTCACCCCTTGCAGCGCTGCGACCCGCTGCTCTCCCTTGCCGAAGTATTTCGATACCCCGCGCACCCGCACGGCGGTTTGAATCCCGTCGGGGGGCGGGGCGATCTCGTTGCCGTTGAACTCAAGGCTCGACATGGGTCGGGCTCCACCGGTGAAAGAGAAGGGACGCCGATCAGCCTCGGAAGACGATCGCCGGCTCGAGCACCATCACCCGACGGATGCAGAGGATGCTCGAAAGGATGCAGATCGCAACGATCGCCACGCCGACGATCGGCAGCGTGATCGGGTGGGTGTGAAAGGCAAGCTCGCCGCCGTCGGTCAACACCCCGAAGAGCGCCCCGAGGCCGCAGCCGAGGCCATAGCCCAGTAGGCCGACCACCGCCGCCTGGAGCAGGATCATCCCGACGATCCGGAGGTTGGTCGCCCCCATCGCCTTCAGCGCCCCGAACTGCTTGAGGTTTTCAAGGGTGAAGTTGTAGAACGTCTGGCCCGCGATCGCTGTCCCGACCAGGAAGCCGAGCATCGCCGTGATGCCGAAGTTGATCGGGATGCCGGTGTACTTCAGATAATAATTGATCGTGTCCGCCTTGAACTCCGGCGACGTTCGCGCCTTGAGCCCCGTCTGGTTCATGATGGCCGTCGCTACCCGCTCAGGGGCGACCCCCTTCTCGGTCTTCGCCAGGATATACGAGAGGATCTTCCGCTCGCGGGGGACAAAGTTCTTGGCACGAGAGTACGTGGTATAGACCACCGGATTCGACTGAAACGTCCGGGTCGCCTCGCAGACGCCGACGATGATCGCTCGCGTGTCATTCATCTCGAAGTCGCGCCCGAGGAAGAGGTCGTAGAAGGCAACCTTTCCGTCGCCGTCGACCGGGATGCGTCCGTAGGTCTCTTCGAACCGTCGCCTCTGATCGGGCTTGAGCGTGTTGACCGGCTTCTTGTGCGTCGCCTGGAGCGACCAGTCTTCGCCCGGATAGAGCTTGGAGAGTCGGGTGAAGTCGACGACCACGGAATCGGGCTTGCGGAGCGCACTGAGCGAGCCCGCGAGCATCTTCGACGGCACGGGCGCTCCGACCATCGAGGCGTCGTCGAGGCCCAAGAGAATGACCTGCTCGATCACCTTGAGGGTGGCCCCCTTCTTCGCCCTCGGATCGCCGTCGACGAGCTGGGTCGAGTTCAGCTTGGCGCGGCCGTTCCCCTTGTAGAGCGGGACCGCCCATTCCACCCCCTCGACGCCCCTCACCCGGTTGAGGTTGCTTTCGAGCATCGGCTTGACGTCGTCGACATAACGGACGTTAGCGTCCATCACCCAGAGGTCGGCCCCGGTGATATCCGTCACCTGGCCGGCGGTCCGGAGCATCAGGCCCCAGAAGATTGACCCTTGCTGATAGATGAGCAGCGAGGCAAATGTCAGGCCCATGACGATCCCGAAGAACTTGGCTCGGTCGCCCGTGAGCATCTTCAAGGCGATCCAATACATCCTGTCCCCCCCTTCCCATTGACGGCGGCAACGCCAGGTTTTTCGGAGATCGAGGGGGCAGCCCCCATCGCGGCAAGGCAGAATCCGGTGATATGCTCGGTCAGATACTCGGCGTCGAGCCGGGCATAAGCCTCCGCACCGATCAGCCGGATCGAGATCGGGTAGGCCGACTTGTAATGGAGGCACTGTGCCACCACGCTGAACGCCAGCGCATGAAGGCGGCGGTCGTCGGCGTCCGGGCAGAGAGCCTTCAGCGCGGCCGACAACCGCTCGAAACGCGGCCGGATCGACTCGCGGACTAGGATGTCCGACGCCTTGGACGGTTGGATCATCTCCCGATGCATCATGGCCGTCTGCCACGAGCCTGACTCGCGGGCCAGATTCGTGAGGAACCGATGCACGAACCGCCGAAGCATCTCGGCCGGCGGCACCTCAACATCGGCTGTCTCATCCAGCTCTTCCTGGCCACACCGGTGGGCTTCGAGCAGCGCGGCGGCATAGAGACCGTCTTTGTCGCCGAAGTGATAGTTCACCGCCGCGACATTCGTTCCCGCCTTCTGCGAGATCGACCGGATCGTCGCGCCCTCAAACCCCTTCGCGGCGAATTCCTCGCCCGCCGCCTCAATCAACCTGGCTTTCGTCGGATCTTGTCCCAAGGGTTGCATTCCTCTCCACCAATTCGATCGACCGTTTCAAACAGACGTTTCAATCAACTGTATGAGACATGGCGAAATCGTCAAGGCCGGATTGATGGAAGTGAGGCCGGGGGGCATACTCGGTGACGAGACGAACGATCGGCACGACGGGCGAGAGGGCCGGGCGCGGGATGGACGAAGACGGGCGGGGTCAGGAGCATGTCGTGGTCTGCGTCGTGGGGACGAGGCCCGAGGTCATCAAGATGGCCCCAATCGTCTCGGCGCTACGGAAGCTGCCGGAGCTGCGGGTCCGCCTTGTGACGACTGGCCAGCATCGAGGCCTCCTCGACCGCGCCCTCAACGACTTCGATCTCACCGCCGACATTGACCTCGACCTCATGCGGCCTGACCAGTCGCTCGCCGAGACGACCGGCCGGGCCTTGATCGCGGTCTCCGACGCTCTCGGCCGGCTCGCCCCCTCGCTGGTACTGGCCCAGGGCGACACGACGACAGTGCTTGCGACCGCACTCGCTTCATACTATCGCCGGGTGCCGTTCGGGCACGTTGAGGCGGGCCTACGCACGGGCCAGCCCTATCGACCGTTTCCTGAGGAAAAGAACCGAGTGGTCGCCAGCCACCTTGCCCAGTTTCACTTCGCCCCGACCGACACCGCCCGCGCGAACTTGCTCCGCGAGGGAATTGCCCCGGCCTCGATCTTCGTCACGGGCAACACGGTCATCGACGCCTTGCGGATCACCGCATCGCGTGACATCGAGCCGTCATTCGTCCCCGCGACGCCTCGATTTCTGCTCGTCACCGCGCACCGACGCGAGAGTCAGGGCGAGCCGCTCGAACAGATCTGCGAGGCGGTCGCCGAGTTAGTGCGCCGGCATCGTGACCTCAGCATCGTCTTTCCGGTCCACCCAAACCCCCGGGTCTCCAAGGTTGTCCGCGGCAAACTCGGGAGGCTCGACCGTGTCCACCTGATCGAGCCGCAAGGGTATCGCGAGTTCGTCGCCCTCATGAAGCGATCCTATTTGATCCTCACCGACTCCGGCGGGGTGCAGGAAGAGGCCCCTGCGCTCGGCAAGCCGGTGCTCGTCCTCCGCGACGAGACCGAGCGCCCCGAGGCGGTCGCGGCCGGCACGGTGCAGCTCGTCGGAACCCGGTGCGGGGCGATCTGCGAGGCCGTCGAGTCTCTGCTTAACGACCCCGCCCGCTATCGGCTTTTCTCCACCATCATCAACCCTTACGGCGATGGCTGGGCTGCCGACCGGATCGCCCGGATCATCGCGAGGTCTCTCGGACTTGACGCCCTGCCTCTGCCTGCGGGTGTCGATGAAGTGTGGACGGTGAATCGGGGCGTTCGACCGACTGAAGCTGTAACAGGCGGGGCTTGATCGCGTAATATTGTCGGGCGAGTCATTGGGACTAGAACCGGGCGAGGTGGACGATATGCACGCAATGGAATTGCTGAAATCCTCCGCCAAGGTCATCGAATCGACGCTGATCGCAGTCTATGGCGATGACTCATTCCTACGTCGAGAGGCCTTGAAGGCCTTGATCCGAGGTCTGCTCGGGGCCAACGACGACGAACTCGCCATCACAAGTTTCGCGGGCGACCGCGTGAGCCTGGCCGACGTCCTCGACGAACTGCGCACCCTGCCGTTCCTGGTCAAGCGGCGGGTGGTGATCGTCGAGGACGCCGACCCGTTCGTCACCGCGCATCGGAGAGAGCTCGAGGCGCTGGCCGACGGCCCCAAGACGCCAGGATCGTTGATCCTCTCTGTGAAGACCTGGCCTTCGAACACGAAGTTGGCCAAGGCGTTCGCCAAGACGGGGCTGGCGGTCGAATGCAAGGCACCCGATGAACGCGAGTTGCCCGGCTGGCTGATCCAGACCGCGAAAACCCGCGACTCGGTCACGCTCCGCGAGGACGCCGCGAAGCTCCTCGTCGAGCTGGTCGGCCCGGAGATCGGCCTCCTCGCCTCCGAGGTCGAAAAGCTGGCGGTCTACGTCGGCGACCGGAAGACAATCGAGCGGGCTGACGTGGCCAAGATGGTCGGTGCGGGTCGGGTCGAGACGATCTGGCGGGCACTCGACGCCGCGACCACAGGCAAGGCGGGCGAGGCCCTCGAAGACTTCGATCGACTGATGTCGTCGGGCGAACACCCGGTCGGCCTTCTCGCCGCCATGACGTCGTCGCTCCGCAAGGTCCACCACGCAGGCCAACTGCGCCGGGCCAAGCTCTCGTTGTTCGATGCCTGTAAGGTAGCGGGGGCTTTCCCCGCCCCTCGCATCGGCGAGCAGCACGCCCACCTTGGCCCGGCGCGAGTCGATAGACTCCCGGCCCTGCTCCTCCAGGCCGACCTCGATCTGAAAGGATCGTCGAGCCTCCCGCCCGACACAATCATCGAACGCCTCGCCGTCGTGCTGTCGAAGAAACGGGAAGATTAGATCTCGCTCGCGGAACTCGACTTCCCAATTCGGATGGCCTCGATGAACCACTGCGTCGCCAAGATCCACGAAATCATCAAAAGTGGCCGGGACGACCGTCGATCGATCCTCCAGCTCGGCTACAACCTCGGCCGCCTGAGCGAGCTAAGTGGTCTCGGCCGAGCCCCGTTCTGGGACGCCTGGGTAGACCCGATTGAACGATGGGACCGGCCAAGGCTCTTGGAGTTGGCACACGACCTGCTCACTAAATTCTTGGTTTCTCCGCCCGAAACCGAGAGGGACAACTGGCAACCGAATCCCTCGCCTCCCTGATACCGTGGTATTTTTTCTGTCCCTCGCCAGGCTGCGGCATCTCGGACGAAGTCGTCGATTCAGAGTCCAAGTAGGTCAAGTGAAGGCCACGCGAAAACAGTTCCAACAATAAGACTGTGTCTGTGGCAGAGAATTGACACCCGGCCTTTTCAATGCTAGTTTGATCGGAACGAGCTCCTCCCCCCCACCCCATCTAGAGATACTCCTTGATGCCGGAGATCGAGCGCATGACGTTTTATGAAACCAGCAGACCGTTCACTTTGCTGGAGAAAATTGAGGCCCGGGTGCGTGAATCAACGCACAACCGCATTCGCAACCTCTCGGTCGAAGAAATCCAGGGCCGTTTCGTCGTTGGCGGTCAGGTTGCCTCGCAGCACATGAAGCAACTCGCACTGCACGGCGCCCTTGAATTGCTTTCAGGCGAACAGTTTGCATCAAATATTGTGGTCAATATCATCGAACGCTCGCCTGCCCTCTCTTCCTGAGATCGAAGCCCAGATGCTCTCGAGTTGCAACGCCCCCGACCGGGGCGTTTTTGCTTTTCGAAGGGCCACCCTTTTCGGCTGCGATTGAGCGTCCGCCGCGTTTTGGCCATACTGATTCATCGCTCTCGATGCGCCGGACCCGCCGTCCGGGGCTTCCCGACGCCTGCCCAAGAGGATAAGCCATGACTCTCCCTCGATCCGTCCGTCGCCCCGCCCTCGTCGCGATTGCCTTTCTGCTGGCTGGCCTCTCTCTGGCCAGGGCCGACGAACCTCGCGAGTCGTGGGACGCGGTCTATATCAAGGGCAAGCGGGTCGGCTATTTCCACACCCAGGTCAAGCCGGTGCAGGACAAGGGTCGCGACCTCTTCCGGGTTCAGATCGACATGTCGCTCTCGTTTGCCCGCAACGGCGACTCCGTGACAATCGAGACCCTCTACGGCACGATCGAGACGCCCGAGGGGGCGGTCCTCCGGCTCGATTCGCGGACGCTCGCCAGCAAGCAAGAGATGCGAATTTTCGGTGACGTGGTCAACGGCGAGATGACCCTCACCTTCGAAGGCTCGGGCCAGAAGCAGCAGAAGACCATCCCCTGGGGGACCGACGTTCGCGGCCCATACGGCGCTGAGATGAGCATGGCCCGCAAGCCGATGCAGCCCGGCGAGTCGCGCGAGGTCAAGATCTTCATTCCCGACCATAACCGGATCGGACTCGCCAAACTCCAGGCCAAACAGGTCGAGTCGGTTACGCTCGGCGGCGGCGTGAAGCGTGACCTGCTCCGGGTCGAACAGAACAATTACATGGACGACCAGCCCGTCCCGGGCCACGCCCAGACCTTCTGGGCCGACCCGACCGGCCAGATCCTCCGCAATTCCAACCCCAGCCTCGGCGGGATGGAGACCTATCGGACGACCCGAGAGGCCGCAATGCGCAACCTGAGCGGTCCCAAGTTTGACCTCTCCGCCGCGTCGCTTATCCGGGTCCGCCGCCAGATCCCCAACCCGACCAACACCCGGGACGTCGTCTACGACCTCACCCTCCAGGGCGACGACCCCGCGAAGGTCTTCCCCAATGACCGCCGCCAGACCCTCACCCCGGGCACGACGCCCGGCACGGCGCGACTCGTCGTGAGGACCGCCGGCCCCGAGGTCGGCGAGTCGAATCCCGAGCCGCTTGAGGCCAAATACCTGCGGGCGAACGCCTTGATCACCAGCGAAGACAAGCGAGTCATCGAACTCGCCTCGCGGGCGACTGCCGGGCTAGTCGACCCCTGGCAGAAGGCGTCCGCCATCCAGCATTGGGTCTACACGAACGTCAAAAATAAGAACTTCGAGACCGCCTTCGCCGCCGCCAATGAGGTGGCCCGAGATCTCGAAGGCGACTGTTCCGAGCACAGCGTCCTTACCGCCGCGATGTGCCGGGCCGTCGGCGTGCCGTGCCGCGTCGTGATCGGGCTGCTCTACGGCGACCGCCCGACGGGATTCGGCTTCCACATGTGGAACGAGGTCCACGTCAACGGCCGATGGGTCGCCATCGACTCGGCCTGGGATCAGTCTTCCGTCGACGCCGTCCATGTCAAGCTGTCGGAGTCGAGCCTCGATGGCGTCTCCCCCTATGAGACCTTCCTCTCGATCGTCCGCGTCTTCGACAAGCTCGCGATCGAGCCGGTCGAGATCCGCTAGAGCATCAAGCACGCCGGTTGACATCCCGGCGCGGCTCGCGACACAATCGCCCCTCCCCGGCCGGGTCGTCGGCCGGATCGACCGACCCCCAGCCGCCGGGCCTTTATGTCTGAACCGAGCACACCCCGCCCCCTCGACCTCGCCGGGGTGGGGATTATGGTCTTCTGTTGTGCCCTCTGGGGCGGCAACTCCGTCGCCGTCAAGTTCTCCAACGGCGTAGGGGCGCTGCCCCCATTCGGTTGCGCGGCCTTGCGGTTCGCGATCTGCCTACCGATCGTCGCCCTCTTCTGCGCGCAGGGCGGCACGGGCTTCCTTCGGCCTCGCCGCGACTGGTGGCTCATCGCCCTCCACGGCTTCCTGACCGCCCTTCAGATCGGCACCTATAACTGGGGAACCGCACACAGCGAGGCGGGCCGTTCGTCGATCTTCATCAACATCCACCCGCTCATCACGGTCGGGCTCGCCTGGCTCCTCCTGGGCGAGCACCTCGGCACGCGCGGATTGTTGGGTCTGGGGGCGGCAGTGTTCGGGGTGGCGATCATCCTCGTCCGGCAGTTCCGCACGGGCGGGGGTCTCGACGGCGACCTCGTCGTGCTCGCCTCAGGGGTGATCTTCGCCTTTCAGACGATCGCCCAGAAGCTGACATTTCCGCGCATCCCCCCTCGGACGCTCCTCTTCAACCAGACCGTCTTGGCCCTACCAATCGTCGCGGCCTGGAGCCTGATCGGCGAGGGGCTGGAGAGTTATCACTTCACGCGGCCAGCCGTCTGGGGCCTGCTCTATCAGGGGCTCATCTCGTCGGGGGTCTGTTTCAGCCTCTGGATGATCCTGCTCGGTCGTTACCAGGCCGGTCGGCTCGCGACGATCGCCTTCCTCACGCCGATCTTCGGGCTCAGCTTCGCCAACCTCTTCCGGGGAGACCCGATCACCCCGCCCTTGATCATCGGCGGCAGCCTGGTCGGGCTGGGGATTTATCTCGTGGCTGGCGGCAGGATTGCCCAGACCGATGGCCTTCCGGAAGCGGTCCAAGGGGTGGCGTCGGCCACTGAGCCACGCCCATAATAGGTGTGGGTCGGCCAATATCAAACATCTCCACAGATCGGGAGGCCCGTGATGGGTGACGTGATCCGTCGTCGACGGTTCTTGCAATCGGCCTCGGCGCTGGGGCTTGGGGCGGGGCTAGGGTCGTGGGACCGGCTGGCGGGCGTCACCCCCTCCCGCGCGGCGGACTTCGCGGTCGGCCCTGACGCCGTCCGGTTCCGGCCCGAGATCGAGCCCGTCGTCCGCTGGATCGAGGAGACGCCGAGGGATCGCGTCTTCGAGACGGCCCTCGTCCAGCTCAAAGCAGGCCTGTCGTATCGCGACTTTCTTTCGGGTCTCTTCCTCGCCGGCATCCGCAACATCAAGCCCCGGCCGGTGGGCTTCAAATTCCATGCGGTGATGGTCATCAACTCGGCGCATCTGCTGGCCCAAGCGTCGGCGATGGACGAGCGGTTGCTGCCCCTCTTCTGGGCGCTCGACAACTTCAAAGGGTCGCAGGCGCAGGACGTCAAGGAGGGCGACTGGACCCTCCAGAAGGTCGACGAGTCTCGCCTGCCCAAGCCCCATCAGGCCCGCGCGGCGTTCGTCACGGCGATGGAGGGCTGGGATTCCGACGCGGCCGACGTCGCCACCGCTGGCCTCGCCCGATCTGCAGGCGCGGCCGAGACGATGGAAGCCTTCTGGCGATACGGACTCCGCGACCAGCGCGACATCGGCCACAAGGCCATCTTCGCGGTGCAGTGCTGGCGGACCTTGCAGACGATCGGCTGGCAACACGCCGAGCCGGTCTTGAGGTCGCTCACCTTCGGCCTTCTCGACCTTCAAGGGGACAAACGGCCCGTCGCCGTCGGCCCTTATGAGGCGAATCTGGCCAACGCGAAGGGGGTGCGAGAAGACTGGACCCTCGGGAAACCGGACCTGGGCGCGACCCGTTCGCTCCTCGCCACGATCCGCTACGCCGACCCCGAGGCCGCCTCCGCCGAAGCCCTGAGTCTCTTGAACAAGGGCGTCGCCCCGGCCTCGATCTGGGACGCCGTCGTGCTCGCCGGCAACGAGTTCCTGAGCAAGAAGCCGGGGATCATCTCGCTGCACGCCGTCACCGCCTGCAACGCCCTCCACTACATCTTCAACGCCAGCGGCGACAACACCAACCGCAAGCTCGCCCTCCTCCAGGCCGTCGGCTGGCTCCCCGCCTACCGAGACCGGACCAAGGCCGACACCGGCGTCGGCCTCGACGCCCTCGAACCGATCCCCGTCACCGCGAAGGGCGAAGCCGCGGTCGCCGAGATTTTTGATACGATCGGCAAGGACCGGGACCAGGCGGCCCGCAAGACTCTCGGCTATCTTCAGGCCGGCGGCTCTCCCGCCCTCATCTTCGCGGCTTCTCGGCGGATGATCTTCCATAAAGGTCGAGACAGCCACGACTACAAGTACGGTGCCGCCGTGTGGGAAGAGGCCCAACTCGCCTCCGACCCCAAGTGGCAAGCCGTCCTCGCCGCCGCTTCAATGCACTATACCCCCGGCACAAATTCACCCGACAGCCCACTCATGAGGCGTGCCAGAGAGGCAGTCGCCGGGGTGCTCGGTTGAGGCCAAACGCGAAGACTATGAGCAAAGGGGAGCCTATAAACTATCAGGTTGCGCTGGTACGTACTGAAGAGGGATACAGCATCTGGGTGCCAGGTTTGCCGGGATGCTGCTCTCAAGGAGTAACCGAAGGAGAGGCGCTGGCGAACATCGCGGATGCCATCCGAGACGATTTGGAAGTTAGAGACGAGATGGTGGAGCATGCGGAAGTCTGCGAAGTCGAGGTGATTTTCTAAGATGTCCTCACTCCCCGGCGTTAATCACCTCGACGCCATTCGAGCATTGCGAAAAGCAGGATTCGAGGTCAAACGACAAAGCAAGCACGTGATCATGTCCGATGGAATACGTATCCTGACGATCCCCCGCGCAAATCTGATCCACAGCGTCACTATGGGGAGACTCGTCAGGGATGGGGTTCACCAATGAAACGTTCCGCGAACTGCTTTGAGCCAGCAATCTCGGACATCAGAAACCCTTCTTGAGTTCCTTATAAGCCGCCACTGCCATACGGTCACAAGCCTCATTCTCGGGATGCCCGTTGTGGCCGAGCACGACGGTCACTTTGACCTGATGCTTGGCGACGAGTTCGTCGACCTTCTGCCATAAATCAAGGTTGACGACCGGCTTGAACGCCCCTTTTTCCTTGCGACGCCAGCCCTGAACCTTCCACTTGGGCATCCATTCGACGATCCCTTTGCCGACATACTGGCTATCGGTCACGATCTCGACTCGACAAGGGCGTTTGAGGCTGGCGAGGCCCTCAATGACACCCATCAACTCCATGCGGTTGTTGGTGGTCGCGGGCACGGCACCGGAGGCGTCGCGGGTCTGGCCGCTGGCAGGGTGGTTGAGTATGTAGGCCCAGCCGCCGGGGCCAGGGTTGCCGCTGCAAGCGCCATCTGTGAAGAGGCGGACGTGGTCGATCGGGGCGGGGGCGTCGGCCGGCATGGCAGTCCTTTTCCAAGCCCGTTCACAGCATAGCCGACCTCAGAGAGGATGTCGGACGACGCCGGACGCGAGGAGGCCTAGGCTAGCGGTGGCCGGGCCGTCTCGTCCAGCCCGATCCGTTTTCCGACCCCAGGGGAGGGATGCCTGCCGGCGGGATCCCACCCGATGGGGCCGAATCGGTCTTCATCAATACTTGCGTACGACACCCACGAGGACGCCGAGGATGTCGACCTTGTCGCGGTAAATCGGCTTCATCGTCTTGTTGGCCGGTTCGAGGCGAACCCGGCTCTTCTCGCGGAAGAAGGTCTTGAGCGTCGCCTCCCCCTCGTCGTCGCGGATTGCCACAATCTGGCCGTCGCGGGCCTGCGACTGTTTGTGGATCACGACATAGTCGCCATCCTGGATGTGGGCGTCGATCATCGACTCGCCAGTCACTTTGAGGGCGAACTTGTCTTCGGAGCCCTCCCAATCGGCGAAGCTCAGCTCTTCGTCCTGCTGCTCGATCGCCTCGATCGGCGCACCAGCGGCGATCCGGCCGAGGAGCCTGACCCCCTGGCTTGGCGCGGAAGTCGGGTCGTCGAGGAGCTGAATCGCCCGCGACATGTTTGGCTCTCGGTGAATCAGGCCCTTCTTCTGGAGTGCCTTGAGGTGGCACATGACGCCGTTGGGGCTCTTGATGTTGAATTCGGTGCCGATCTCACGGACGGTCGGGCCGTAGCCTCGCCCCTGAATCTTATCGCGAATAAACAGGTAGATTTCGCGCTGGCGTGATGTGAGATTGTCGAGGTTGGCCATCAGGGGAGACTCCGCTACGAAACAGGGACAAGGGCGCGACCCGAATTGGGGTTGCCTCGCATCCCGAGGAGCGAGGATCTTGACGGGATCAATCGAACGTATTGCGACATCCAAGCAAATGGACACCACGCAACGGACGATCACCACCTGACCCTTTGATTGCTAATGTACACGGGTCGCTTAGCGCACGCCAGAACATTTTCCAGAATTGCCCACAAGAGGCTCTTCGGATCTCGAAATAGGTGCCAATCATGTCCAGCATGACGCGAGTCCTTGCCATCCATGCCCATCCCGACGATGTCGAGTTTCAGTGTGCGGGGACTCTCGCCCTCCTGGCGAGGGCGGGCTGTCACGTCACCATCGCGACGATGACCCCCGGCGATTGCGGCAGCGCGGAGCTGGATAGCGAGACGATCGCCGAGATTCGTCGCGGAGAGGCCCGAGAGGCCGCGCTATTGATCGGCGCGGAATTCCATTGTTTGGAGTTTCGAGACCTCGCCATCTTCAACGACGACGAGTCGCGTCGCCGCGTCGTCGAGTTCCTTCGCAGGGCGAGGCCCGACCTGATCCTCACCGCGCCCCCGATCGACTATATGGCCGACCACGAGATGACGAGCGTGCTCGTCCGCGACGCCTGCTTCGCCGCGCCGATCCGGAACTACCTCACCCGGCAGTGGGAGCCCGCCGCCCCCCTGCCGCGAATCCCCCATCTTTATTACGTCGATCCGCTCGAAGGCTACGACCGCGATGGTCTCCCGCAAGCCGTCGGATTTCATGTCGATATCTCCGACGTCTTCGCGATCAAGCGGGAGATGCTTGCCCGTCACGCGAGCCAGCGGGACTGGCTCTTGAAGCACCACGGGATCGACGAATATCTGGACAGCCAGTCGGCGTGGGGACGCAAGCGAGGGAGTGAGGTCGGGGCTGAGCAGGCCGAGGGATTCCGGCAGTATCTCGGGCATGCCTATCCGCATGCCAACCTGCTCCTCCGTCTCCTCGGTCAGGATGGCGGAGGAGGCAAATCGGGCGGGGTCGTCGTGTGAACGCCCAGAGCCGGGTTCAGGCGCGTACGCCGTGAATCCAGGAGAACTCGACGTGCGGCTGCCTGGCGAGGTTCTCGGCGATCTCGTCGGCGAAGAAGGTATAGCGTTCGGCCTGTTTGCAGAGATAGTCCTGGGCCTTTGCCGCCTTGCCCGTGAGCGACCGGTGGGCAACTCCCCACGTCTCGATCAGGTGCTGGATGATCTGGGCGTAGGACGTGACCGTGTAGACGCCCAGGCGCTGGGCGACGACCGCGAAGTGGTCGTAGAGGTCGGGGTCTTTGCCATCGAACATCCGCCGGCCCGGCATGGCGACGATCCCTCTCAGCATGCTTCGGAAGGCGAGGATCGCGTTCTCGGGGTCTTGGTCCATCGCCTGGCCGACGACGCGAGTATAGAAGGTCTCGTGCCGTGTCTCTTCGGAAGCGATCTTGCGACAGATCCTGGAGAGGTTCTCGTCGCCGCTCTGACTCGCGAGCTTTGCGACATTGCCGTGGCTCACCCGCGTCGCCCGCTCCTGAAAGGCCGCATAAATCAAGCCCGCGCACGGATCGCCTTGATAATTGGAGTTGAATCCGTTGCGGATGAGATGGTGGATCGTCTGCTCGACGGAGCGCATGTCGACGCGGCCCGTGAGCCGGAGATAGGCATTCAGCAGGTCGCCGTGGCGGTTCTCTTCAGAGGTCCACCCCCGGAGCCACTGCGACCAGTTATCGGTCGCGACGCCGGACGGGTCAGGCACGATGTTCGATAGCGAGACGGAGTAATTCGGGAGGGCCTCTTCAGTCACCATGTTGCCGACGAGGACCACGAGCAGTTCGTCTGGAATCGCCATGGCCGTGGTTCGGAAGCGCGCCATCTGTTCCGACCAGTCCGACGCAGTCAGATCGGGGAGGAAGTCCGTCGGCTGCCAGGCCTGCTCGACCGGGGTGAGTAGGTCGAGGTTTTCTCCTACGAACCCTTCGAGGTTCTTCATCAAATCCATGAGAGGGCTCACCATTGACACCGGAGGGAATTCGTATCACGACGACGCGAAAGCGGGCGATGAATGTGTGGATCGCCGAAAAGGATCGGGCGGAGGGTGTCGAGCCGGTTCGATACGGCCCTCGGGTCGACCCGAGAGCTTTGAGGAGAAATACAGCCGAGGATGCGGGCGCGCATCCGGTCCCTCGCACCAGAGAGGAGCGGACTCAATACTAATCTAACAAAAAGCTGGTCGTTGTTTGAATGGTCCAATGCAACGATCTTGTTGAAGCGCGGGTTGTTCATTCAAGGTGAAACGTAGTCGATCAACTGGGCGAGCAGGCTTCTCAAATCTTTGCGGTGGACAATCCGGTCGAGGAAGCCGTGTTCGAGAAGAAATTCGCTGGTCTGGAACCCTTCGGGAAGCTTCACCCGGACGGTCTGCTGGATGACCTTCGGGCCGGCGAATCCGACCAGGGCCTTGGGCTCAGCGAGGATGATATCGCCGAGCGAGGCGAAGCTGGCGGCGACCCCACCCATCGTCGGGTGCGTCAGAACGCTGATGTAAAGGCACCCGGCGGCGTTGTGCCGGCCGATGGCCTGCGAGACCTTCGCCATCTGCATCAAGGAAAGGATTCCCTCGTGCATCCTTGCCCCGCCGCCTGATCCTGAGACGATGATGACAGGAAGCTTCTGACGGGTGGCCTCTTCGATGGCACGGGTGAGCTTCTCGCCGACGACCGACCCCATGCTGCCCATGATGAACGAGCTGTCAGTGACGCAGAAGACGATGCGTATCCCTTTGATAAAGCCTTGCCCGACGATCGCCGCCTCGTTCAGCCCGGTCCGCTCCTGCTCGGCTTTGACGCGCTCGGGATAAGGCCGACGGTCGTTAAATTCGAGCGGGTCGCCAGGACGGAGGTCGGCGAACCACTCTTCGAAGGTGTCGGCGTCAAGAATCTGGGCAATTCGATCGGCCGCGCCCACCTGGATGTGGTGATCGCACTCGGGACAGACGTTAAGGTTCTCGACAACCAGCTTTCGGAAGAGCGTCGCGCCGCATTGGTCGCAGCGCATCCAGACCCCCTCCGGCACCCGTTTGGGCTCGAAGTGGCCATGCCAGGGGTTCTTCGGTCCGCCGCTCTTCCGCGCCATGGTCAAGGAGACTCCCTTCGCTGGCTCACGATCGCGCTTGACTGACTCGGCGGCGATGATCTTCGAAGTCATGGGACCGGAACCGCCTTGCTTCTCGCGTTAGCCGATGACGCCATTGCGGCCCCACTCCGGGGCGACGGTGATCCGTTCAAATCCGCCTGTCGGGACCTGTTCGTCGAGTTGGACCCTAGGGTCGCGACGGAGCTGGGCGGCGATGAGCTGCGCGATGGGCTCGCAGGCAACGAGACCGATCGACTCGTCGCGATGACGTTTGACCATCGGCCGGAGCGCCGTCTTAATCCGCTCGCAAGCCAGCTCAACATCTTCCCCTTGAGGGGGTTGGACAGTGAACGGATCATCGAGCCATTGGCGGAAGATTTTCAGGTGCCGCCTCCGGATCTCCTCAATCTGGAGCCCCTGCCAGAGGCCCTGATCGAGATTGCGAAGCTCGTCAATCCGTCGGGGGCGAAGGCCAAGGGCACGGCCAACGACTTCCGCCGTTCTCAGAGCGCTCTGACTCGGCCCGCAGTAAAGCGCGGCGAGCTCAAGCTCTGAGACCCGCTCCGCCAAGGTCGCGACTTCGGCCCGGCCGCGATCGCTCAAGGGGAGGTCGAGGATACCTTGGACCCTGTTTTGCTCGTCGTAGACGGTCGCACCGGGTCGGATGAGGACCACTTGGGTCATTCGTGTGACGGTAGCCCGGCCGTCTCGGTCGGGACACTGCCTCGTTGACTACCGCGACGGATCTCCTGGGCCAACTCGGCCAAGGCTGCCGCGTAATTGCCATCAGGACGGAAAACGCCCGTGCCCACGACCAGTTGCGTCGCCCCCGCAGCCACGGCCTCGGCCGCAGTCACAGGCTTGATGCCGCCGTCGATCGAGATCGGCAAGGCCGGACGGGCCGCGCGGACCGCGCGGACCTTGTCCAAGACCTCGGGCATGAAGGATTGTCCGCCTTTGCCCGGGTGGACGCTCATCACGAGCACGGCGTCGACTTCGTCGAGATACGGCGCGATCGCCGAGAACGGAGTCGGAGGATTGAGGCAGAGCGAGGCCCTACATCCCGCCGCCCGAATCCGCCGGAGCAGCGGCACGGGGTTGGGCAAGACTTCAATATGAACGACAATGATATCGCAGCCCGCGTCGACAAAAGCGTCGAGATACTTCCCCGGGTCCGACATCATCAGGTGGGTGTCAAACGGAAAATCGGTCACGCGACGCCAGTCTTTGGCGACCGAGGCCCCGTAGCTGAGATTATCGACGAAATGCCCGTCCATGACGTCGAGGTGGACGCCCACAACGCCGGCTTTCCGGAGTGCGTCAAGCTCTTCACCCACCCGAGCGAAGTTGCAGTTCAACAGCGACGGGGTGACGAAAGGCCGGGGGGCTGCGTCCCATACTGCGAGCCGAGCGGCACGGGCCGCCGATGAAAATCGATCCGCCGTCATTTCCATTCTCTTCCCCCAGCCGCCGCCCTCCCAGGCGAGAGCGAACACGGGCCGAAACGAGGGTTCCCCGATTTGATTAACGATCGGGTATAACACGCAAGGAATTGAACGTTTTCCCTTCGAGCGATTCGAGGAACGCGCCGCCGCCGGTCGAGACGTGGCTGACCTTGTCGGCATAACCAAACCGTTCGACCGCCTCCGCCGTCTCGCCGCCGCCGACGACCGTCACAGCGGGTGACGCGGCCATCGCCTCGGCGATTTCCTTTGTCCCCGCCCGGAACGGCTCGTCCTCGAACTTGCCCATCGGCCCGTTCCAGATCACCGTGCCGGCGTTCTGAATGATCTCGCTGTAAGCTTTGATCGTCGCAGGTCCGATGTCGAGACCGAAGAGTCCTTCGGGAATGTCTGATCCGGCGACGATCTGGGTCTTGGCGGTTGCCTCGATGCCGTCGGCGACGAGGTGGTCGACCGGCAGGACGAGCTTTGGCCCCGCTAATTCGAGCAGTCGCCGGGCCTCGTCGAGCCGGTCGGCCTCGACGCGGCTCTTGCCCGTCGCGTGGCCTTGTGCCTTGAGGAACGTGTATGTCATCGCCCCGCCGACGAGGAGCTTGTCGATCCTCGGCAAGAGATTCTGAATCACCAGAATCTTGTCCGAAACCTTGGCCCCGCCCATGATCGCGACCATCGGCAACTTGGGATCCCCGAGCAGGGTGTCGAGGATGTGCAACTCTTTTTCGACGAGGAAGCCGATCGCGCGATCTTCCGCCTTGAACCGTTCGGGAACGGCGACCATCGAAGCCTCGTCACGATGGCAGGTGCCGAAGGCGTCGTTGACGTAAGCGTCGGCGAGACCAGCCAGTTGCGCGGCGAATGCGGGATCGCCCTTCTTCTCGCCCTTGTTGAACCGGACGTTTTCGAGGACGACGATCCCGCCCGGCTTGAGGGCGGCACACGCCGCGATCGCGTCGGGGCCGACGGTGTCGTTGACCTTGACGACGGGCCGGCCGATCAGCTCTTGGAGCCGGACCGCGACCTTGTCGAGCTTGAACAGCGCGTCGTTCGCCGGGTCGCCGGTCGGGCGGCCGAGGTGGCTCACCAGGATGAGCGACGCACCCTTGTCGAGCGCAAATTGAAGAGTGGGGAGCGCGGCGCGGATACGACGGTCGTCGGAAACGTCGCCGGCTTTGGTCTGCGGGACGTTGAAATCAACCCGCACCAGAACCTTGCGCCCTTCGAGCGAGAGGTCCCGGATCGTCTGCTTGGGCAAGGGGATTGTCCTTAGTCGGCTCGTGATGGGAACCCGGCCGGGGGTGCCTGACGACACCCCCGGCCCAGTTCCCGAACCTGTGAGGTGGGGAATCAGCCCAAATTGGCGAGTTTGGTGATCAACTCGGCCGTTCGGTTGGAATAGCCCCACTCGTTGTCGTACCAGGAGATCGTCTTGACCATGTTGCCGCCGATCACGGTCGTCCACTCGCTCATGAAGATCGACGAGGCGGGGTTGCCAACGATGTCGCTCGAAACGAGCGGGTCGGTCGCGTATTCAAGGATGCCCTTGAGCGGCCCCTCGGCGGCGGCCTTCATCGCGGCGTTAACCTCTTCCTTCGTCACGTCCTTCATAAGGATCGACGTGAGGTCGGTGATCGATCCGTCGGGCACGGGGACGCGGAGGGCGTAACCGGTCAGTTTGCCGTTGAGTTCCGGGATGACCTCGCCAACAGCCTTTGCCGCGCCCGTAGTGGACGGAATGATGTTAATCGCCGCCGCACGGGCACGGTAGGGATCGGTGTGGACCTGGTCGGCGACCCGCTGGTCGTTCGTGTAGGCGTGGCAAGTGGTCATCAAGCCTTTTTCGATACCGAAGCTCTCGTGCAACACCTTCGCCATCGGGGCGAGGCAATTCGTCGTGCAGGAGGCGTTGGAGACGATCCGGTGCTCGGGCTTGAGGATGTGGTCGTTGACGCCGAGGACGATGGTCGCATCGAGCTTATCCTTGGCGGGGGCGCTCAGGATCACGCGGCCGGCGCCGGCGTCGATGTGCTTCTGAAGCGAGGCCTTATCCGTGAAGAACCCGGTTGATTCGAGCGCGACGTGAACGCCGAGGGCTTTCCAGGGCAGGTTCGCGGGGTCTCGCTCCTGGGTGATCTTGACTTCTCTGCCGTTGACGATCAGTGCCTTCTCGCCCACCTCGACGGTCCCGTTGAACCGGCCGTGGACGCTGTCATACTTGAGGAGCAAGGCCAGGTGCTTGGCGTCCGAGAGGTCGTTGATCGCGACGATCTCATATTTCTCGGGCGACGCCGCCATGACGCGGAAGACCAGGCGACCGATCCGACCGAACCCATTAATACCGACGCGAACCGCCATTCGTGCCACTCCCGGCTGATGAAAAAAATCTGCAACGCCGCCCCGGTCCGTCATAAGTCGACGACTCGACTAGGCGAAGGGTGGGATCATCCCCGACCCATGAGCTTCGGTCCCGCTCCCAGCCATTCTCGCGATCTCGCTCTGGTCGCGACCGAAGGGCATATTATAGGACCTGCGAGAATCCGGTGTCAACGCGGCGTAGCGCACGACCCCGCCGCACGAGCTTCTCGGGCGACGGAGCCTTGTGGATCTCAGGAGAATATCGAACGACAGGCCGACGCTCAGCGAGAGCCACCCTGACCCTTCGGCGAGGTCTCACCGGTCGTCGGATTCGCGTTATTGCTCGGGGCCGGATGCAGATGTTTCGGATCGATGCCGTGGAAGATGTCCGTCGGAGACGACGGATTTGTTGAAACGGGTGCTGGAGCGGGGGGCGTGGCAGCGTCGCTCGGCTTGCCGATCAGCTTCTCCCGCGTTGCAACCATGATCGGGTAGAGCTGGCGATAGGCACCCCGCTGCGCAGGCACGTCGGCCGAGCCGAACCGGAGGTTGTAGGAGTGCATGAAGGCAATCAGATTCCCGACCGTGGTCTGGTCGATCTTCTCGAGTTCAGCGAGCACTTTCTCAACGTTCGCTTTCTCTAACATCTTCGAGAACCCGGCCAGGCCCTTGAGATAATTCACGGCCTGGAGATGATCGGGCTGGCGCGTCACCGGGATCGTCTCGCCGACGCGACGGTAGAGATTAGAAACCGTGTCGCGGACCCTCCGGACGCTCGCGGGAGAGATGTCGCCGTTCTTGTCTTCCTCTAGCGCATCGGCGACGGCCTTGATATAGGCCTGCCGTTCGGCATCGAATTTGGGGTCCCGAAGCGGGGCGGGCCAGCTCTTGTCGTCGGTCAGTTGCGAAAGGGTGATCGTGATCGCATCGGTCGCGTCGCGGAACGGGATGTCCCGAATCAGCTTGGCGTCGAGCTTCGCGTTTGCGAATCGGAGATTGGAACCTCCGCTGACCTTCGGGTTGGAGAGCTGGTCGAGGATCGCGTTCAGGGCGGACCCGTTTTCGATGTCGGCCTCGGTGGGGTTCTCGCGAATCCGTTGGCCGATCGACTGTGCCGTCGATTGCGAGGCATTTACCTTGGTCTGGCGTCGGACCATGACCTCATGTTCGCGGCGGTTGGCCTCTTGCTGGGAGAGCCAGAGATACTGGTTGACGCTGACGATCGTGTTTGCGTTGATCGAGTTGGCGACCGCCGTATTGTAGTTATAGACCCCCTCGCCCGCCGCGAAAGCACCCATTCCGCGCGCCACGTCGCCGTCAACAGTTGACGACCAGCCGCCGAATCCACCCCCCGAGTAGCCAGTCCCATAGGGGTAGTTGTACTGGGCGTCCGCCCGCCGGAGCGATCCGGCGGAAAGGGCCAGCAATCCGAGAAACAAACAACGATACCCGCGGTCCATTGACGGTCTCCTTCAGCGATATCGATCTGCGCCGCTACTCAGGCTCGTCGTCGGCTCGCGTGGCACAGCCGGTGTGTGGGCTAAATCTCAATTTATAGACAATTAGCATGCAAGCCGCGTACCTTTTTCGTCCACCCCTCCACGCTCAGTCGTCTTCGAGCGGGATCAGCTCGTCGAGGTCGTCGACCGGCTTGGGGCGAGGCGCGGGAGTCGAGATTGCGGGCGGAGGCGGGACGGTCGCGAGTTCTTCGAGTCGGTAGAGGAATTGGCCGATCGCGACCTCGTCGCCGGGGCGGAGGATTGTCTCTTCAACCACTCGGCCATTCACCCGGACACCGTTCCGGCTGCCAAGGTCGCGAATCATAATCCGATCGTACGCGAGGGCCACGCAGCAATGTCGCCGCGAGATCTGCGGGGCGTCGATCCGAACGTCACACTCGGGGTGGCGTCCGATCAAGATTACCGGCCGCTGCAAGGCAATCACCGGCGCCGTCGTCGCCGTCAGGTTTAGTGGGACGAGTCGGGACGACATACGGCCGGAACCTCCGGCTCGTTATAATTCGGATCCAAGTTCACGATGACCTGAATCCGGCACTTATCGGCCATCCCGGCCGGCAGGATGTCGCGCACCGCCGCCGCGAGCGGTTGCTCAAACTCCGAACCGACGACGAACGGATTGTTGAGAGCGGCTCGATTCAGTCTTGCAAGGCCGTTGATGGCCCCCATTGCGCCGGGGGCGACTTCGCTCGGGATGCCGTCGACGAGCGTCATCTCCTGATTTGCCCCGTTATCGAGCCGATAACGGATGTGGGCGATCGACAACTCGTCTCCCGTCCGCAGGCGGCCGATCTCCACTCGCTGGCCATTAATCCGAATGCCGTTCGTGCTGCCGAGGTCGCGAACGACCACGTCGCCATTTTCAAGCGTCATACAGCAGTGGTGCCGCGAGATCCGCAGGGAGTCGAGTCGGGCATCGCACTGGGGGTGACGGCCGACGACCACCATGGTGCGATCCAGAGGGATGTCTAACCCTTCATCCAAAGCCACCAGACGTGCGGGCATGGAGGCGTGTCCTCAGCTTGGGCCAATTACCCATTCCTGCGGTGCGGCAACCGTTGGGTGGAGAATGACTCGTTGTCCATACCCTCTGTCGAAACATCCAACAGAAGTATACCGACTGAATCAAAATTGGGACGACCGTTAATCTGGGAAAATTTACCCTCTGTTCCCAAACTACGCAATTCTTGAACCCTTACAAATTATTACAAGGGCGAATCAGGTCGGTCGAGCGAGGGGCAATTTGAAAACGTTGAGGATGGCTCGGTCAGTGAACCAACCTGAAGTAGTTTCCTAGGATGTACGGCGAGCGTGGCATGAAGATGTGGAATACTTCAATATAGACGATGCAATGACAAATCGGAAACTTTTTCCCATTTTTTGATCAAATAAAAGACCATTCACCCGTCAGGCGAATAGTCAGGGCATCGGTCGCAAGCCATGACGACGTCTCGTCCCATCCGGATAAGAGCCTCATGATAAACCGTCGATTTGGGGTCATCTGGTCCGACCGTCGATATGGAACAGAGAGCGTGCCGTTCGCATCCCCGAATCCATCGGCGGGGGCAGGCGCAGTCAAGCCTGTCCTTCACGGTTCCAAGGTGGACGCAATCGACGTGTTGTCTTGGATCAACGGATTCAAAGACGACAAGGCCCGGCTGTTCGAGCTGATTCCATCGCGCGCGTCGAGCCTCGGGACCGTCGTCGTCGAACGGGCCCTGGGTGAGGACTTGCGCCTCGATCTCGCCGATCGTCTTCCGTCCGTCGACGAGCCGGAGCGATTGCGACGCGCGGAAATCGACCTCGCCAAGAGAGCCGTTGACCGCACGATAGGTCACTCGCCCGCGCCCCGAGGCCGGGTCGGGCACGAGGTTCGCCGGAGAGGAGAGCCCGGTCGCGTGGGGGATGAGGCGGTCGAACGACTCCGGTTCCTTCTCTTCGGGCCAGGCGGGAAGGTGCGGCTCGGTAGCGACGTGGCAGCAATAGAGGGCATAAGAATCGGGGTGAAGGCTGACGTCGAGCGCATCCTTGAGGGTCGCCAGGGCGAGTTCGTCGAGCTCGCCCACGCGGTCGCGAAGCACCTCGGGGATGCTGGGGAGGAGGACACGGTCAGGACGCCACCCGCCGCGATCGGCGACGTAGAGGCATTTCAATCCTGCCCCCTCGACCGAGTTGGTGGCGGCCTCCAGAGTCCAATCCTGGGAACGATCATTCAGATATGTGGCGGCGAACTGCTCGATTGTCGGCAATCCGGCACCGTGTCGGCTCGCGTCAAACCGCCGGATCGGATGGTCTGGACGGATCGTCGCGAGCAGGTCGATGCCGATGGCCGCGCGTTCGTTGGCGGTCGCTTTCGGCCCGGCGAGGGCGTCGATCGCCCTTTGAAGCTGGCGAACCGGCATCCGCCCCATCGCGCTGGGGAAGGTGGCCAGCAACAGGCCACCCGGCGCGAGCGACCGCGTCAAGGTCGTCAGGATCGGCGCGGGATCGTCCCCGTTGCCCAGGAGGTTGCGTGCGACGACGAAGTCAAACAGACCCATCTCGGCGGGCAAGGCCGATGCAAGGTCATGCTCACGAAACTCGACCTTGTCGAGCCCGGCCGCCTCTGCCCTTTCTCTCGCCACGGCGAGCGACCTCGGCGAGAAGTCGACACCGACAACTTTGGCCGACGGGTTGAGCGTCGCGAGCCCAAGCGTGCTCAGCCCGGTCCCACACCCGGCGTCGAGGATGCGGATTCCGTCGGCCCTGCGATAGACGTAACGATGGCGGTGCCACGACCAGCCGTAGTGCAACGAGTCATCGATCCGGTCGAGCTGGCCCGGCCCGATCGGGACGATCACGGGGGAGGGGTCGGGAAACGTCTCGTAGTACTCTAGGATCGCGCCGCCCATCGATAAGTCTCCGAAATGAAAGTGTGAGAATCGACTCATGATGAGTGGACCGACGGTCGCCTTTTCGCGTGGGGGATTCGAGGCGTGCTCGGCACCTGCCCCGTCGCCCTCAGCCACACCACGGCGTCGACCAGTGACTCGCGGACTCGTCGCGGCGTCAGGCCGAGTTCATTCAGGGTCCTCGATGCGTCAAAGTGCATCGTCCTGCGCGTGAGGCGGACGCCGGTCAACGTCGCCTTGGGGGTCGTCCCCGAGACGTGATCCGCCCAGAGTTCGCTCAGGGCCGCGACGAGCAGGCCAAGGGGATACGGCACGCGCCAGGTCGGCACCGGCACGCCGGTCTGCTCCGAGAGGATGCCGAGCAGGCCGACCAGCGTGAGATTCTCGCCACCGAGCAGGTAGCGACGGCCGGGGCGACCGCGCTCCATCGTGAGGATCAGGCCCTGGGCCACGTCGCGGACGTCGATCAGGTTGAGCGTGCAGTCCATCCGGGCGGGGAGCTTGCCGAGGCAGAAGTCGCGGATCAGTCGGGTCGGGGGCGACATCCCCCGGTCGCCGGGGCCGACCGGCATCGTCGGGTTGGCGACGACGATCGGCCATCCGTCCCGAGCACGCGCCATCGCCTCGTTCTCGGCCCGCAACTTCGACCGGCAATAGGGGCCAACGGCGTCGGACATTTCGATTTTCACGTCTTCATCGATCGGGCCACTTGACCGGGCACAGGTGAGGATGCTCTCGGTGCTCGTGTGCAAGATCCGCTCGGCCCCAGCCTCGCGTGCCGCGTCGAGGACGTTGACCGTCCCTCTGTGGTTCACGGCGTCGAACTCGCCGCGATTTCGGACCCAGAGGTTCGGGTTGGCCGCGAGGTGATAGACCTGCCGCGCCCCCATCATCGCCTTCGCGACGGCTTCCCGGTCTCGGATATCGGCCCCGACCACTTCGACACTGGCGGGCAGGTGCGAGCTATCGACGCCCGGGCGCTCGACCACGCGGACTCGCTCTCCCCGATCGACGAGCAGACCAACGAGATGGCTACCGATGAACCCAGCCCCACCCGTAACGACTGTCAGAGCGTCCATGCAACCCTCCCTGCCTTGCGTTTCACTTCGTGGAGAGCACGGTGTACAGGTCTTGAAGAGGGCCCAGGGATCGCGATTCGGAGAGGACTCCCGCTCGGACGAGCCGCTCGATCCGGGTGGGGGTCATGTAGTCGGTGAATCCATAATTGCCGGGGGCTCGATATCGTTCGATTTCGTGCCAGTCGACATAGATATGCGTGATCCCCCGTCGACGCAACTCGGCACCGACCTCTTCGGGCAACCGATCTCGGTCGATTGATTCGAAGATCTCGCGGTCGAATACGGTGTTATAGACGACGGGGTGCGAGAGGTGGAAGACGGCCGCCTGTCCGATCAGGAGCGGCCTCGCCTCCGGTGGCAGTTCGGCATCGAGCCGTGCCAGGGGCGGATTGAGCATCTTGGGCACGCCCGTCCGCATCTGGAGCAGGTCTCCGGTCCACTCGTTGAGGCCGGCGAGCGCTGTCGAGCAGTAGGCGAAATTGGTGGCGATCGAGATCGTCAGGATCAAGCCGAGCAGCCACGACCAGAACGTCCCTCGGGTCCAGTCGGCCCCCAATCCCGCGAGCAGAGCCAGGCCGGGCAGCAAGGGAAGCCAGAAGCGGTCGAGCCGATGCGTGAGCAGCCACCAGGTCAGGAAGACGTAGAGGACGAACCCGCCGGTCGCCCAGACGACCCGTCGCGGCCCGCGTCTCAGGAAGGCGAGCGGGGCCAGCGCCATGAGGGCAGGCGATTGCCAGTCGGATCGGCCCGATACGTCGACGATCGCTTCGGCCATCGCACGCGCCTCGATCGGCTTGCGACCGTGGGCGTTCTCCCACTTCTGCTCGCGGGCCCCATCCCAATCGCGCCCGCCAAAGATGCGGTAGGCGAGCGGATAGACCGGGTTGCCTGTGTCGACCACGTTCTTGACCATCCACGGCCCCATCACGACGGCCACCCCCGCGACATATGCGATCGCGATCCGGGCCGATCGACCCTTCCAGGCCGCCGCCAGAGCGACCGCGCCGAATGGAATGATGGCCGAGATCAGGGCGGTGTATTTGATCGCCATCGCCCCGCCAGCCAGTATCCCGATCACGAGCCAGAACCGCGCGCGGGCCTTGTCCGATGCACCCCAGGCTGTCCCTGCCGCCCAGAGGAGCGCAGCGTGGTAATAACAGAGCGGACCCTCGACATAGGGGATCGCCGCGATCCGATAGATCCAGGGGGTCGTCAGATAGACGGCCGTCGCGACCCACGCCGCGCGCGGGGAGCCCCAGCGACTCGCCGCCAGCCAGATCGCCAGCCCGGCCATCGGAGCGAACGAAGCCACGAGCAGTTGGCCGACCAAGGCCCCCCGCCACCAGTCGCCCATCACGTTCATGCCGAGCAGGTGGAGCATCTCAACATTGAACGGCATGCTCGTGTAGACGTTATGGGGGAGGAATCCGATCCGACCCGCCAGGAAGTATTCCTTCGGCCCTTGGAGATGATACTCGATCGCGTCGAAGTCGATCGTCGGCAACATCGATGCCAGCGCCATCGCGATCAGGAACGGGCCGACGACCAGCGCGAGCCCGAGCAATGACGTCCGCGAGACCGTCTTAACCTGTGCGGCCGGGATCGTCTCGAACGACTCTTCGCGAGCCTGCCGCCTCCAATCGCGGAGCCGCAGCGTGATCTCGGCCACAATAGGCAGAAGCAGTCCGATCCTCGCGGTCCTCGGGTTGAGCCATCCCAGCCGTCCCGAACCGAGGCACAGTAGTCCGAGCCCGGTCATCCCGAGTCCATATGCGATCATGAATCGTTCGAGGGGCGGACGGCGATGGAGTCCGACAGCTCGCAGGATGAGGCTGCCGATCGAGAGTCCCGCCAGCACGATGAATCCGCCCGCGAGGACGATCGGGATGCGCTGAGGGAGGTTCTCGATGTGGCTCAGCTCTTTCGCCGCGAGGCCGAGGAACGACTCACGCCAGGTGACTCCGGGCACGACCTCGGGGAAGAGACGCCAGAGGAAGTATGACCGGCGCATCGCCTCGCCGCCGGCCTTGGCGTTGGGCAACGGCTCGTTGAGCACCCAGCCGAGCCAGGCCAGCTCAACGACCGCGATCACGGCCAGGACGGCCCACGTCTCCCGGAATCGTCCGACGAACGTCGGCCGGTTTGCTCCTTCTGAAACCGTGCTCAAAGCTGGGGTCCGATCGACCAGGGAGAGAATTCATCCTCGCCGACGCCGGTGCGCTCGCTCTTCGTCTCCTGCCCACCGGCCACGTCGAGAATCATCTCAAAGAGGCGACGGCCCGCGTTCTCGACGCTCTCGGTTTCGAGGATCGTGCCGGCATTCATGTCCATATCGTCGGACATGCGTTCAAACATCGGCGTGTTCGTGGCGACCTTGATGCAGGGCGTCGGTTTGAGGCCGAGCACACTGCCCCGGCCCGTCGTGAAGACGAGGACGTTTGCCCCCGAGGCCACAAGGCCAGTCGTGCAGATCGGGTCATATCCGGGCGTATCCATGAAGTGCAGGCCGGGCTTATCAACCCGCTCGGCGAAATCGATCACGTCGACCAGTGGCGTCGAGCCCGCCTTCGCGAGTGCGCCGAGCGATTTCTCGTAGATCGTCGTCAGGCCGCCATCCTTGTTTCCGGGGGACGGATTGTTGTTGATCTCGCCGTTAAAGATTCCGGCGTACCACTCCCACCACTTGATCCGTTCGATCAGCTTCTCGCCCACTTCCCGAGAGACGGCACGCCTCGTCAACAGGTGCTCCGCGCCATAAATTTCGGTCGTCTCACCGAGAACGGCCGCGCCTCCTCGCGCGATCAGGAGGTCAGAGGCGACCCCCAACGCGGGGTTAGCCGTGACGCCCGAGTTGCCGTCTGAGCCGCCACATTCCATCGCCAGCACGAGCTTCGATGCCGGCTGCTCGGTGCGTCTCCAGGTATTTGCCTCAGGCAGCAGGCGGAGGACCGCCGCGACCCCTGCCTCGACCGTCTTGGCAATCCCGCCCTGCTCCTGGATGTTGAGCACGCTCGGCCGATCCGGTGCCCCCTTGCCGTTCGTTCGGACCCCGCCGAGCATGACGAGGTCTTGCGAGTCGACGAGGTGCTGCGCGAAGCTCACCTCGCAACCGAGGCCGATGATCACATAGGCCGCGACGTTGGGATGGTTGGCGAAACCGGCCAGCACGCGGTCGATGATCTGGTGATCTTTGCCATTGAACGGGATGCCGCAGCCGACCTTGTGAGTGATCGCGAACACGCCGTCGATGTTCGGGAAGTCACGCTTCCACTCGCCCGATCGGAACCGATCGGCGATGAATCGTGACGTGCCGGCCGAGCAGTTGACCGTGCTGATAACCGCGACATAATTCCTCGTCCCGACCCGACCGTCCGGCCTCAGATAACCGGGAAAGGTGCGGACCTCCGACGAACGGACGACCTCGGGAATGGCCGACGCATAGGCATAGTCGCGTTCAAAAAGATCCGCGCGAGTATTCTGGACATGGACCCAGCTCCCGGCCGCGATCGGTCGCGAGGCGAACCCGATGACCTGACCATACTTGTGGATCGGCTCTCCCTCGGCGATGTCGCAGAGCGCGACCTTGTGGCCCAACCGGATCGGCTCGCGGACCTCAACGACCTTCCCGCCAAGCTCGAGCACAAACCCCGCCGGGATCGGCCGCGCGGCGACCGCGACGTTATCATCCCCGCGCAGCAAGACGGCCCGACGCTCCTCGATGGTCATCGCCATGTCCCGACCGTCCTTCTTCTCGATTCTGTCTCGCGCGAAGTGTGATCTTCCTCGCAGTTTAGTGGCTCGATCGGCCGATGGGAAGCCGACAACCCGCCCGACACTGGACCTGGGCCTCCCCGGCGTTTATGCTTGCCGCCGAACCCGTTCCGATTGACTCGACGGCCGAGGTCCGCATGCCCTCCTACATCCTTACCGACGTGGCCAGCGACCTCTGGGTCGAAAACTTCTCCCTCCGCTCGGCCGACCTCGGCCCGCCCGATCCGATCCCCTGGTCGGTGACGAAGACGACGCTCAGGGGGGGCCGTCGCGACGGGGTCGACTTGATCCGGCTCGACAACGGGGCCTTCTCGGTCGACATCGTGCCGACGCGTGGGATGGGCTTGCGGCAGGGGAATTATTGGGGGAATCGCGTTGGCTGGACCTCGGCCGTCACCGATGGGCCGGTGAACCCGAAGTTCGTCAACCTCATGAACTGGGGCGGACTCGGCTGGCTCGAAGGCTATGACGAGATGCTCGTCCGCTGCGGTCTGGAGAACATCGGTTCTCCCTATCAGGAAACGGTCGAAGCCGCCGACGGATCGAAGCGAGACATCCTCTACGGCCTGCACGGCAAGATCGGCAACATCCCGGCCCATCACGTCGCCGTGCATTACGACCCTGCGACGAAGGAGATCACCGTCGAGGGGCATGTCGACGAGTCGAAGCCGTTCGCGGATCAGATCCGGCTCTCGACCAGGCTCACCACGACTCCTGGATCGAACAAGATTGCGGTCCGCGACGAGTACATCAACCTCCGCGAGTCGCCGAGCGAGATGCAGGTGCTCTATCACTGGAACTTCGGTACGCCATACCTCGAAGAGGGAGCCCGCCTCGTCGCGCCGATCAAGACTGTGTTGCCCCGCGACAAGCGAGCCCAGGAAGACATCAAGAGTTTCGACACGTATCGAGGCCCGACGCCGGGGTATGCTGAGCAGGTCTATTTCTTCGAATTGCAGGGGGACGAGAAAGACGGACGGACGATTGCCATGCTCCGCAACCGCGCGGGGGACAAGGCGGTCGTGCTTCGGTTCTCGATCGCCCAACTGCCCGCGTTCACCGTCTGGAAGAACACGGCGGGCCTGAAGGAGGGATACGTCACCGGCCTCGAACCGTCGACGAGCTATCCGAACGCCAGGCCGTTCGAAAAGGCCCGAAACCGGATCGTGACTCTGCCGCCGGGCGGGTCGCATGTCGTCGAGACAACGCTCGAACTGCTCGACTCGGTTGAGGGCGTCTTGGCCGTCGAGGCTGAGATCAAGCGGCTCCAGAAGTCGACCCCGGTAATCCACGATCGGCCGGTCGAACCCTTCGCGGCGGAGGGTTAATCGCGTGCGGCGTCGGCATCGTCGCGCCGCGTACGGCCTGTTCGTCGCCTCGGTCGCGGCGATCTCGGTCGGTCTGAGCACCGATCTCCGTTCGCCGCCGAGATACGACGGTGCCGGTTATTCCGTGCTCGGGTGGTCGATCCGCACCGGGCAAGGTTATCGCGAGATCGCCCATCCTGGCTCGCCCCTTCACGCCCACTTCCCTCCGGGCTATCCTGCGGTCCTGGCCAGTCTCTGGACGATGACAGGCCGGTCGGTCATCGCTGCTCATCTTCTGTCAGTCGTTTGCACGGTCTCGGCGGTCTGGCTCGCGTGGCAGTGGTTTCGTCGGATCGAGCGGCCCGTCGTCGCGAACTTGCTCGCCCTGGCGCTCGCGGTCAACTGGACCTGGGCGAATAATGGGGGCGGGATTCAGTCGGAACCGCTCTACCTCCTGCTCACCATACTCGTCTTGGTCATGGCGAAGCGGCCCGGGGGCGTCGCGGTTGGGCTGCTGCTCGGCCTGAGCGTGTTGACGCGGCACGTCGGGATCTGTCTGGTCGCGGCGGTCGTTCTCGACCGATGCTTGAGTCGTCAATGGCGCGAGGCCGGGGTCATCGGGCTTGTCGCCACGGCTATGGTCTCACCCTGGATTTACTGGCTGGCGACGGTCAAAGGGAAGTCGCAAGCCGGGCTCTTGCAGGGTGAGGGGCTGGCCTCACTCATCCGGAGTCAAACCCTCTTCTATGCGAGACGCCTACCCGACACGTTGGCCGGCCCATTCGTCGAGGTGGCAACAGTCTTCGGCCGCTCGCGGTGGGTCGCTCTGATCGCAACCGTCGGGGCGATAGTCTTCTCTTTGATCACACTGGTTGGCCTGATTCGCGCCACCCGCAACCCTCGCAAGCGACTCGCCGGGTTGGTGCCGCTGCTGACCCTTCCGCTCCTGCTGGTCTGGCCGTTCACCGAGGCCGGTCGATTCTTGATCCCGCTGGTGCCCTGCCTGCTGGTGGGGCTGGTCGAGGGGTTTGGTTGGATCGGACGGTTCGTGGCGTGGGGACCGACTGTATCGAATTCCGGTTCACGACGACTCATCCTCGGAGCGGGCCTTATCCTCCTCATCGCGCTACCCTATCCGCTCTATTCGCACCTCACGAATCGCGCTGGGGCACAGCGATCGACCCACGTTGATTTCGACCTCGCTTGCCAGTGGATTGTCACGCACGCTTCGAAGCCCGGCACGGTCATGACCCGCCACCCCGGCGAGGTCTTCTGGCAGACCGGGCGCAAGGCGATCGCGTCGGGTACAGACGACCTTGAGGCCCTATCTCGTCAGTTGGATGCGGAGAACGTTGCCTATCTGCTCGTCGACCCCGACCGGTTCGCAAACGCCCCACCGACACCGCTCGCGGGGCTGGCGAAGGCCTTCTCGCGTCGGATCCGGCGGGTCCGCGAGGGAACGGTCGAAGTCTACGAGGTCAGCCGCGATAGTGGGCCTTGACGGTCTCGACCGCGTGCCGCCATCGACCCAGTTTGGCGTCTCGCCAGGCTCGATCTCGGTCGGTCTGGAAGGTGTGGCTTCCGGCCTGGAGCAAGTCTGCGGCCGAGGCCGGGTCAGGAAACAGGCCGCAACCCAGGCCCGCGAGCAGCGCCGCGCCAAGCGACGTGGACTCCGCTTGCGGACTTCTTCGGAGAGGTAGTCCCAGGACATCGGCCTGAAACTGGAGGAAAGGGTCGGACCGGGCCATGCCGCCGTCGACGCGCATCTCGCGGAGCGGCTCAGGCAGGTCGGCATTGATCGCGTCGATGAGGTCGGCCACCTGGAAGGCGACCCCTTCGAGCGTGGCGCGAGCGAGGTCGGCGATCGAAGTGGCGCGGGTGAGACCGAAGATCGTCCCTCGCGCGTCAGGTTCCCAGTGCGGTGCGCCGAGGCCCGTGAGCGCGGGGACGAACAGGACTTCCGAGTCGGGGTCAGCGGCACCGGACATGACGTCGATCTCGGGGGCCGTCCCGACCGCCTTGAGGCCGTCGCGGAACCACTGCACCGCAGCCCCGGCGACGAAGACGCTCCCTTCGAGCGCATATTGCGGCGGGCCGTCGCCGAGCGTGGCGGCGAGGGTCGTGATCAGTCCGCGAGTCGAGGGGACCGGTCGGTCTCCCGTGTGCGCGAGCAGGAAGGCCCCTGTGCCGTAGGTGCATTTGGCCTGTCCAGCCGTCAGGCAGCCCTGGCCAACGAGCGACGCCTGCTGGTCACCAGCGACTCCCGTGATCGGCAGGCCGTCAGGGAGATAGGCCAGCCCCTTGGTCCGGCCGAACTCGCCGGCGCTGGGGCGGATTTCGGGCAATATTCCGCGAGGGACCGCGAAGAAGTGACAGAGGTCATCGGCCCAGGTCAGGGTGCGGAGGTCCATGAGCAGCGTGCGAGACGCGTTGGTCACGTCGGTGACGTGGCGTTCGCCCCCTGTCAGGTGCCGGATCAAGAGGCTATCGACCGTGCCCGCCGCAAGTTCGCCCGTCTCGGCACGCTTGCGAGCACCCGGGACATGGTCGAGCAGCCAGGCGATCTTGGTGGCCGAGAAGTAGGGGTCAAGCACCAGCCCGGTCCGCTCGGAGATCCAGTCGCGGCGGTCGCGATGGGCCTCGCAGAACGGGGCCGTGCGTCGGTCTTGCCAGACCAGCGCCGGGCCAATCGCCTCGCCCGTCGCGCGATCCCAGACGACTGTCGTCTCACGCTGATTCGTCAGGCCAATCCCCGCGACCCGACTCGGGCCGATCCCCGCCAGGACCATCGCTTGAACAACCAGCGGACCGACCCAATCGACCAGCGCTTTCGGATCGTGCTCGACCCAGCCGGGGTTCGGATACGTCGGCAAGATCTCTCGTTGATCCTGGGCGACCGGCCGGAGCAGGTCGTCAAAGATGACGACGCGAGTGCTGGTCGTCCCCTGGTCGATCACGAGCAAATGGTCGCGCGCCATCGGAAGGGCCTCCGCTCAGTGCGGGAATTGAAGTAGTTGGCGGCATCCTAACACGCCCAGGACCGATTCGCGCGGTTGAGATCGATTCCTTCAGATCATTCCCGATTGTGGAGACCTACGAAGATGGACGTTCTGATCATCCCCCTCGTCGCCCTGGCCATCCCTCTCATCGTCGCGCCGACTGCGATCGTGTTCAGGCACGCGCAACGTGAGCGAGAAATGGAGCACGCCGAGCGGATGCGGGCCCTCGAACTCGGCCATAAGCTCCCGCAAGACGAGTCGTGGTGGACACGTCCCCGGATCACGGTCCTCATCGCAGGCGTAGTGCCGGCCGGGGCTTTAGGATTGGCCGGCTTCATCCACTGGTTCGGCGGTCCTCATCAAGACATCTGGGAGGGTTGCTGCGTGGTTGCGAGCCTCGGGCTCATCTGCGGCACCTATCTCGCGAGCCGACTTCTCGCTCGCCAGCCTGCAGTTGACGCCCCGAATCTCAAGCCGCAGTATGATTATGATCCCGATGCTTTCGAGGTCGCGGGTGCCCGAGGTTGATCGCTCCCGTCGCTTTCCCCGAACGGACCCTCCGAATGAATGACATCCTCCTCTTCACCCAGTACGCATCACTCGCCTCGTGGGAGGCGGACGATGTCGTCGGGATCGGCGCAGTCGTCGCCGTGATCTCGATCATCGCCGGCCTCATCATCTGGCGGAACAAACGGATCGCCCAGGAAGAACGCATGAAGTTGCTGGAGATGGGCTATCTCCTGCCTCGGCGGACCTCGCGCTGGCCGCAGGCCCTCTTCTGCACGGTCGTCGGTGCCGGGGTGCCCTTCGGGATGTATCTCATCACCTGGATGGCCGCCTCGACGCGGAACACACCCACCGATCTCTGGATCGGGACGTGCATCGTCTCCGTGACCGCGATCGTCGGGTCAACGATCGTCGCCGGGATCTCGTTCGGGCGGACTGAGCCGCTAGCCCAGGTCGAGAAGCTCGCCCTGCCGACCGGCAAGCCCGCCGCCGATCCCGACGCCCTCGACTTTGCGGGACGCATGGGCCACGGTTGAGACTCGACCCAATCCCGCTCCGGCCCACACCGCCAGCAGCGGCTCGATCGGGATGTGAAACCGCGCCGAGACGATCGTCAGTGAGTGAAAAGCCGTGATCAGCCCGACCGTCACGATCGTCGGCCCGAGTCGCCTCCTGACCTCGCCCGGAGCCATCGCCAGGCCGATCAGGGCGAGGAGCGTCAGGCCCAGATGGCTCGCGCGATAAAGCCGGTTGCGGGTCTTTGGGTTCGTTTCGTCGAACAGCAAGAAATAGCGCAGTCGTCTCAGGCAGAGCGAGGCGTATCGCCCAGGAGTCTGCTTCAGCTCGTGGATAGCGCGTCGGAACAAGATGCGGGATCGCTCGGGCTCGGAGACCCGGCGGAGGATCTCATAATCGACGGCCGTTAGCGCGATATCGTCGATATACCCCGCTTCGTGACGGGCCTCCCAAAGCGATGAGTTCAAGTCTCGCAGGCCGACCGTTTCCCTCGCGAGACTGCGGTCGACCGACGCACGCACGACCTTGTCGGTTCCTTCGCTGGCCGAGCAATTTCCCTGCCAGAACGCATAGCCAAACGTGCTCTTGATGAGAACTAGCTCGCCGTGGATGGCGGCATTCCGGACAATCCAGGGCGCGACACCGAGGACCGCCGCCAGCCCCATCAGGGCAACAGGACGCCATCCTCCAATGTTCCCGGCGATCGCCCAGGCCGCCCCGATCGCGACCAGGCCCAGAATCGGGTCGGTCAACGCCAGCGCCGCGATCCAGAGGCCGACGAAGAAGGCGGCTCGGCCCGACCGCGCCTCGTAGGCTCGAGCGAGCGTCGCGACGAGCAACGTCGCGGCAAGGGGCGACACCTGTATATGCGTTGCGGAGTAAACAAGCGTCGGGTGCAAGGCCGCGATCAAGCCGGCGGCCGGCGCGACCCAGGCCCGTCCCGGCGCAATCGTGCGGGCAAGCCGGATCACCTCGGCCACCAGCCAGCCGCCGAGGAGTGCCTGGCCAAGTTCGAGGATCAAAAGCGATCCAGGCGTCCCGACCCCACCTATCGCATAAACGGCGGCGACCGCGAGCGGATAGATCGGGGCTTGTTGCGAGGTCGGCCCGTCAGCGCCAAGGAACCGGACCGAGAAGCCTCGACCCTCGACGATATTCGCCGCAATCTCACCGTGTTCGAACGTGCTATGTGGGACCAGATGGCTCTGCAAGACCAGCACAGCCGCGACCCGCGTCGCGATTCCCAGCCCGATCAATCCCCATACCCAGCGACGGTCGGACATCTGTGCCGACTCCTCGAACCTTCATGGACAGGACTTCCCGTCGCGGATTCTTGCCCGATTTCCGCTTTTTATCAACCCGGGCTTATCGGGAGACAGGAGGATTGCGAAGTCGTTTTCTGGCGAAAGAAAGATTTTGCGTGGGTGGCCCAAGTCCTTCTCAGTTTGCAATCCTTCTCTATCGGAAGATTGCTCGCGGTCTCGGGGCGCTTTATCTTCGACGCTCCCTCCCCGATCCTCATCAAGGAGTCTGCGTCGATGGACCACTCTCCCGTCTGTCTGGGAATCGCCGCGATGGCGGTCCTCTTCGTCGCCGCCGATCGCCCCGAGGCAACGCGTGAGGCCGTCTGCCGACGCGTGTCGAGGCCGCCGAAGATCGACGGCAAGCTCGACGACGCCTGCTGGGCCGACGCGGTCCTGATCGACAAGTTTCCCGCGTTCTGGGAGTCGAGACCGTCAGGGACCGGCACGAAGGCCCGGCTGCTCTGGGACGACGATGCCCTCTATTTCTCCGCCACGATGACCGACCAGGAACTTCGGTCGTTCGGGACCAAACGAAATGACCACCTCTGGAACGGGGACGTCTTCGAACTCTTCCTCAAGCCCTCGGCCGCATCGCCGGCGTACTACGAGTTCCAGGTCAATCCGCGCTCGGTCATCCTCGAAATCCCCTTCCCCAGGCGCGGTTATTCGTTCGAGGAACTGGCTGCAAAGCCTCCGATGGGGATGGAAGCGGTCGCCATAGTCGACGGGACACTCGACCAGCCGGGCGACGTCGATCGCGGCTGGACGGTCGAAGGGAGAATTCCGTGGTCGCTTTTTGCCCCGACCGGAGGTCGGCCGAAGCCGGGAGATGCCTGGGTCTTCGCGATGTGCCGCTACGACTACGGTCCCGATGGCACGAAGCCCGTCCTGGTGAGTTCCGCTCCTCTCTCACAGCCGAGCTTCCATCGCCATGAAGACTACGCCCGGCTCAAATTCGAGGGCGAGAAGTGAGCCGAGCGGGTGCCGTCAGGCGGTTTCCGCGAGACTGTGCTGAGGTCGACGCGAGGCCGCCTTCGGAATCGACGATGTGACCGGCTTCCTGGGCAGGATCGGGCCGAATTCTCCCTCCATTTTCTCTACCGCCCGAAGTTCGATCTTTCGGACCCACTCGCGAGTCACTCCGATCCGGAGGCCGATTTCCTTGAGCGTCATCGGCCGATTGCCGTCGAGGCCGAAGCGGAGGCTAACGATCATCCGCTCGCGGTCTTCGAGTCGGTCCAGGCGACGGAGCAAGTGCGTCCGCTCGTCCTGAGCCGCCATCGACGACTCAGCAGCCTCGCGATCGTCGGCCGCGTCGTCGGGGTTCCACGGTTGACCGTCGCCGACCAGCCCGCTTTCGAGCTGAAGCCGGTTGGCGCGTCGCGCACGACGGACCATCTCGATCTGGGCATCGGTAAGACCGAGTTGAACGGCGACTTGTTCATCGGTGGGGGGCTGGCCCAGTTCACGCGAGAGGGCTCGCTCGGCACGCCGCCATTTCGTCAGGACGCCCACCATGTGCGCTGGGAGACGGATCGTGGCGGTCGTATTCGTTAGGGCGTGTCGGATCGCCTGTTTGATCCAGTAGCTTGCGTAGGTGCTAAAACGGGTGCCGAAGGAGGGGTTGAACTCTTGCGTCGCCCGGATCAGGCCGAGGTTCCCCTCGCCGATCAGGTCATCGAGCGTCAGCCCTCGACCGAGATATTCGCGGGAGATCCTGACGACGAGTCGAAGGTTGGCCCGGATCATTCGAGTTCGAGCCTCAGCATCGCCCCGAGCGATGGCCTCCGCGAGCGTCGTCTCTTCCTCGGCCGAGAGGAGCGCATCGTCTCGGATGTCTCGAAAATAGGTGTCGAGGACGTTCGACGGCTGGGTGGCGTCCGCGTGTAGGTGTCTTATCATCGAGGTAGGCTCCAACTCTGCGAGGTGCTCTCGAGATATCCCTGGAGACTGGTGCTCCGTGCCTTTTATGGGTCTCCGACCGGCCCGATGGCCTCCACCCGAAGCATAGGCCGCTTTCGCCAACCCCCCCGGTTTCTATCGAGTTGGAGTCTTTGGACCGATCCGACCGTAAATTTTAAAAAAGGAGGCGATCGTCCAGTTTCAATTTCGGCATGAAATTTGTGGTCGCTGAAATGGAGTTAATCCAACCCGTCCGACTGAGACGTTAAGTATTCTCACTTCTCGCAGTTCACCGAAGTTCAAGCCGCCTGGATAACCACAACATTTGTCTATTGGTGGCAAACGTCACCAAAAAAATCCAAAGACTCTATCTTCGCTCGTATTCTCGGCTATAATAATCAATCAGGGTAATCGATCCGGTTCCAATGTGATTGGACGGGATCGACACTCGTCTCGGCCGCCCGACGCAGTCGTGGCCGAGAACGGTCCAAGAAGACCGACCTCATCGAGTCAGCGACGACTTCCGAGGGGGCGAGCCGATGGTGGACGTCGAGTTCGATAGGCTGATCGCACTTGTTAAATCAGGGGATGAAGATGCGAGCAGGCAGCTAGTCGAGCGATTTGGCGCAGAGGTCCAGATCCTGGTCCGGCAGCGACTGCCTTCAAAGCTCCGTCGTCAGTTCGACACGATGGATTTCTTTCAAGTCGTCTGGAAGAGCGTGATCTTTCACTGCCGAGACCGGCCGGAGCCGTTCGAAGGTCCCGGACACCTGAAGGCGTTCCTCGCCGGGGTCGTCCACAACAAAGTCACCCAAGAGCATCGCAAGCGCACTCTCACGCGTAAATATGACCTCTCCGTTGAGGAGCCGCTCTATGTCCGCAAGGGGACACGCGAGGTCCCTCGCGAGATCCCATCGGACGACCCGACCCCGAGCGAACACGTCCAGGCCGACGACCGGCTCGACCAGATCGTCGCGGGCCGTTCGCCGCTCGAAATCCAAATCATCGAACTCAGGCGTGACGGGCTTACGTTCGAGCAGATCGCCGAGAGCGTTGGCATCCACGAGAAGGCCGTCCGCCGCGTGATCGAAGCCATCCGGCTCCGTATGGAAGAGCGCCAATGGCGATGACCTCAGCCTCGCGGCTCGACGCCGTGCTCGCAGACTTTGATATCGCCTGGCGGTCGGGCGAGCGGCCTCGCGCCGAGGGCTGGATCGATCGGCTCGACTGCGCGCGACCTGCCGAAGCGGCCGAGTTGATCTACCACGAGTTCTGCCTCGCCGAGGCCGACGGGCTCTCGCCCCGCCCCGACGACTATCTCACGCGCTTCCCCGACCGTCGCGAGTCGCTTTCGCGACTCTTTGAACTCCACACCATGACGGCAGGCGAGGGCGGTGACGGGTCATCGCCACTGCCTGAAGTGGGCGACGAGATCGGCCCCTATCGGCTCTGCCGGCTGATGGGCCGGGGGAGTTTCTCTGGGGTCTACCTCGCAGAGCAGGCTGACCTCGCGGGCCGATATGTGGTCGTCAAAATCACCTCTCATCCCTCGCCAGAACCCGAACTGCTCGCCAGGATCAGCCACCCGCACATCGTCGGCGTGCTCCGACAGGGCGAGACGCCGGACGGTACGTTTCAACTGACCTTTATGCCATTCCTCGGGGGCGCGACGCTCCTCGACGTGGCGAACGAGACGCGTCGGCTCGGGTGCCGTCCCCGGTCAGGTCGAGACCTCCTGAAGCGGCTCGACTCGGTGTCCGCCCGCGAATATCCCGCGGCCGACCTGACGCGCCCTGCTCGGGAGATCCTCGAAACGCTCTCGTACCCGAAGGCTGTCGCGTACATCTTTGCGCGGCTGGCCGAGGCACTCGACCACGCCTACAGGCGAGGGGTCGCGCACGGCGACGTCAAGCCGTCGAATATCCTCTTCACCGCCGACGGCTCGCCGATGCTTCTCGACTTCAATCTCGCGATCGACTTCCTTCGCGATGCCACGAGCCTTGGTGGGGGCACCCCCGCTTACATGCCCCCCGAACGCCTCCGGGCCATCGACAGGCCCCGTCCCGTCGGCAACGATTCGAGCGAGTCGCTCGACCTCCATCGCTCTGATATCTATTCGCTTGGCCTCGTCCTCGTCGAGACCATGACGGGGATAGTCCCCTTCGTCGCGCAGGGCCGACCGTCGGACATCGCGGCGGCGCGAGACGGCGGCGTGACGGTCTTCCCCCGATGGGAGCAGTTGCCGATCCCCGCCGGCCTCCGCCCAATCCTGGCCCATTGCCTCGCCGCCGATCCCTCGGAGCGGTTCGTCGACGGCCGCTCGCTTGCCGCCGACCTCGATCGCTGGCGTGGCGACCTTCCCCCGCTCTCCGCGCCCGACTCGGGGCTTATGTCACGCCTCACGCGATGGGTGAGTCGACGCAGGGTCCTCGTCTCGGCCTGGGCGTTGACGATGGTCGCGGCGATCGGCGCAGGAACGGTCATCTCGTCGAAATATCAGCGCACGATCCGTGACCGGGCTGAGGAGCAATACGGCCAGTTTCTCGACAAAAACGACCTCGGCCTCTTCGGCTTCCGCCCGTTCGCCGCGTGGGCCAACCCGTCGGTCGACCTGGCCGAAGTTGCCAGGAAGAAGCTCAACGCCTACGGCGTCATCGACGACCCCCGATGGCGCGAGCGCGACGATGTCCGGACCCTCTCCGAGCCACATCGTGCCGACCTCGAACTGCTGATGCTCGAACAGGTCTACCGGCTCGCCCTCACATATTCAAAACGGCCCGACTCGCGCGACGACTGGCGTCGCGCCTTTGAGATCGTCGACCGCGAGTGCCGCAACGTCTCGACGACCCCGATGGAACGGCTCCGAGCCGATCTGCGGTCGAAGCTGGGCCTCCCGGAACTGGCCGCTCCCACGGTCGCCCCCCCCCGGCCGAGCTGGGTCGAGGAATATCTCCTCGGCGTCGCCGCCGAACCGGTGAACGCGACGGCTTTCAAGCACTACGAGCGGGCGATCGAAGCGCGGCCCGACCTCCTCTGGCCCCGCTATCGAGACGCCGTCTCCGCGTTCCCGATCGGCCAGTACACCGAGGCCTCGATCCACCTCCGATCGGCGTCAGCGATGCGGCCTGACAACCCCGCTCTTCACATGCACCTCGGCACGGCGCTGCTCCGCCTGGGGAGGAGAGAGGAAGCCCGCGACGAATGCGACCGGGCCATTGCTATCGACCCCGATTTTGCCTCCGCCTACCTGAATCGTTCCTACGTCGAGCATGACCTCGACAGGCCCGACCTCAGCCGCAAGGATACCGAACGATTCGCCCGGATCGCGCAGGCGTCGATGCGCGACGCTGAGACGCGAATGCGATTCCAGGCCCTCGGCTATGACCGACTCATGAACAAGAGCGGTCACGCTGACGCTTCGCGGGGCGAGGAGCTGATCCGCCGTCTCCGCTTATCCGATCCGTCCGACCCCGAGTTACTGGTCTCAGAGGCCCTCGAAATCGGGCTCCGAGGCCAGGCGGCCCAAGGCATCGCCACACTCGATTCTGTGCTCACCGACCACCCCGAGCACCTCCGAGCCCGATACGCCCGCGCGTTCTTGCTCCAGGCGATCGGGCGTGACGACGCCCCCCGAGAATACGCCGCGTTGATCGAAGACCCCCGATTCGAAGAACTCTATCGCGAGCAACCCGACGCCCTCACCGTCTATCACCACGTTTCGCATCATCTCCTCAAGCAGCGCCGGTTCTCGGAAGCGATCAAGGTCGCCGAGACGGGGCTGACCCAAGCGCTCCGGATCCACGTCCATGTTCCCGACTCGCATTATGCGGTGGCGCGGGCGATCGCGGCCGAAGCCGGGGCCGATCCGCTTCGACTTGAGATCGCCCGGGGACAGCTTCGGAAGGCCGTCGAAGGGCTCGATACCCTTCGGAACTGGTATTTTCGAGACCCTTACTTTTCCGAGATGAGAAAGGCCGATCCCTCCTTCCTCAAGGAACGTGAAACTCCCGTTCGATGACGCCGACGGCGGAGGCTGATCCTCCGCCGTCGGCTGCGGTGTTCACCGACGGATCATCAGTACGTCATCAGCGCGGGGTCGACCGGTCCGCCGGGGTTGATCGGGGGATAGTTCGGCGGGGTGCCGTCGCCGTCGGCAGGGGGCGGCGTCTGCGGCGGCAGGACCGGCGGCTCGGTGTACGCCGACGGCGGTTGCGGCATGTTCATCGCCATGCTCGAAGGACTCAACCTCTGCTCCAACCGGAAGTCCGGAGCGAACCGGGGATTGCGGGCGGCACGTGACGAACGCGGATTGCAAGACTTGAACATCGAACTCTCTCTTTCATCCAAATACAGTGCATTTAGTCAGAACCATGTGTGCCGGCCGGCCGCACGCAAACATCATCGATTTTTTGCCGAGGCATGTCCCGCCGCGCCGAAAGAATCCCCGAACCTCAGCGCGCGAACAGATCCAAGCCTGACTGAAGCCGGCTCAGAAACGCGTCAATGACGTGAGCGATCAGACCGTAGCGGTCGACTTGCGACGCGACGAGACCAGGGTGCTGACGGCGCACCCGGAACACCCGCCGCCCTGCCCTTCGCCCGACGACCCACAGCCGCCACCGGTGCCGCAACCGCCGCCCGATCCGCAGTCGCCGCAACCGTGCTCAGCTTCCGGTTCGGGTTCCGGCGTCAGGGGCACGTCACGCCCGACCGGCTCGAAGACCAGGTCGAGGCCGCACGCCGAGAGGAACGCGGCGCGAAGACCGCTCACGTCGAGCTGATGCGGCCCGAAATAATAGAGGACGGCCCGGCCCTCTTCGAGTAGCGGTTCGAGGTCGATCGGCTCGATCGGCCAGATCCCATCTTCGAAGACGCGCCGACATTCGTCGAACTGGCGGTTTCGCTGTGCCTCAGCCGTCCTCGCCCGCTCCACATCCACCGAACCGGCGACCCGAACGATTCTCGGCTTCGGCCCGGCGACACTCTCCGCGCTCGTCTCGGCGACCACTCGCCCCAGTTCGATCCCTCGACTCGATTCAACCACGACCGACTGCCCGCGTTCGAGGCCGTCCAATTCGGCGACGAACCGACCAACCTGTCTCATCTGGCCGAATTGAACGTGATAGGCGAGCGGCACGGCGGGCAACTCCGGAGAGATAGGGAGATTGCACCTTAACCTGATCCACATCGGCCTGACAAGCCGAACGGCGTAGGTCGATCTGATCACCTTCGCTGTCGGGCTACTGCCCCATCGCCCCCGAGTCTATAATTCGACGACATCTCGGGGGAACGGCGGGACGGAGGAGCGAGAACATGGCGGAGGCACGTTGCACGATGACGGTCGAGGGCCTCGATTGTCAGACCGAGGCCGGGGCGATCCAGGCCGCGCTCAACGGGGCGGTCGGCGTCGATCGCCTCGATTTCGACCTGATTCACGGCGCCCTGACCATCCACTTCCGCGACGACCTGACCAGCCCACCCGAACTCCTCCGCCGCGCCTCCGCCCGGACCGGCATGAAGATGAGCCTGCCCGACGATGCCACGGGCCATCTCTCGCCGACCTCCCCCACACGTCAATGGCTGCCCAGCGCCGGCTCGGGCCTCTTGCTGGGGGCGGGCGTCGTCCTATCCTGGTCCGGCTCGACGCTCGGATCGACCGTCCTTTATGCCGGATCGATCGTCGCCGGTGGCATCCTCCTCTTCCCCAAGGCCCTCCGCGCCGCCCTCCATCGTCAACTTGATATCCACGTCCTGATGGGCCTCGCCGTCGTCGGCGCGATTGCGCTCGGCCAGTGGGACGAGGCCGCGACCGTCGCCTTCCTGTTCGGGCTTTCCGAAGCTCTCGAAGGACTGAGCGTCTCCCGGGCTCGATCGGCGATCCGATCCCTGCTCGAAATCGAGCCTGATTCAGCCGAGTTGGTGCAGCCTGACGGCACCGTCGTCACCGTCTCCCCCGACACGATCTGCCCCGGCGATCGGGTCCGCGTCCGATCCGGCGGGCGTATCCCGGTCGACGGCACCGTGGCCTCGGGACGGTCGAGCGTCGATCAGAAGGCGATCACCGGCGAGTCCGAACCGGTCGTCCGCGAAGCCGGGGATTCAGTCTATGCGGGCACCGTCAACGGAGAGGGCTCGCTCGAAGTCGTCGCGACGGTCGGGCTTGGTGATGCCTTGATCTCCCGGATCATTGAACGCGTCCGCGTCGCGCAATCGCATCGCACACCGATCGAGCAGACGATCGGCCGATTCGCCGCCATTTATACGCCGGTGGTCGTCGCGATGGCCCTCGCCGTAATGCTCCTCCCGCCTCTGGTCCATCTCGCGATCGGCACTGAGCCCGGCTGGGCGACCTGGGTGAATAAGAGCCTGGTATTGCTCGTCGTCGCCTGCCCATGCGCCCTCGTGATCGCGACGCCCGTCGCCGTGGCGAGCGCGCTCGCATCAGCGGCCCGGCGAGGGATCTTGATCAAGGGGGGGAGCTTCCTTGAAGAGTTCGGCCGGATTCGCGTGCTCGCGTTCGACAAGACGGGCACCCTGACGATGGGCACGCCTGACGTGGTCGAGGTCGTCTCTACCACCGGCCTTGATGACGACCTGCTCCGGATCGCCGCCGCGCTGGGCGAGCAGGGAGGGCATGTGCTCGGCCGCGCGATCTCGCGACACGCGCGGGCCTTGCGGCTCGAAGTCCCCGTCGCCGACTCCTACGCCGCCGTCCCGGGCTTAGGCGCGACCGGGAAGGTCGATTCAATCGAATATCATATCGGCAGCCACCGCTATCTCGACGAGTCTGGCCTCTGCCCTCCCGACTTCCACACAAGGATCGGCTCGGCCGAGTCATCGCTCGGGACGGCCGTTGCCCTCACCGCCGCGACCGGACCTCTCGGCTGGATCAGGCTGGCCGACCACCCTCGGCCCGAGGCGGCGCGCGTGTTGGCCGAGTTGAAGGCACTCGGGATTCAGACCGTGATGCTCACCGGCGACAACCCCACCGCCGCCGATAGCATCGCCAACGAGATCGGCATCGCCGAGCGACGCGCCGGGCTCCTTCCCGCCGACAAGGCGACCTTGATCGCGGAGTTCATCGCCGAGCGCGGCTCGACGGGGATGGTCGGCGACGGCGTCAACGACGCCCCCGCCCTCGCCGCCGCGCGGGTGAGCGTGGCCCTCGGCGGCATCTCCAGCCCCGCCGCGATCGAGACCGCCGACGTGGTCCTGATGGCCGACGACCTGACCAATATCCCCTGGCTCGTCCGCCACAGTCGCGCGACCCTCGCCCGCATCCGCCAGAACATCGCGATCGCGATCGGCGTGAAAGCCGTCGTGATGGCCCTGGCCGTCTTCAGCCTCGCCACTCTCTGGATGGCGATCCTCGCCGACGTGGGGACGACCCTGATCGTCACCGCGAACGCCTTGAGGTTGCTGCGACCGAAAGAAAGCCGAGGCATCCGTCTTGACTGATTTCTTTCCTCGCCCCTTCCGCCCAGAGTGCCGACGCATCGCCCTACGAGGGCCGATGAGGCTCCGTTATGGCCTTTTGATACTGATGGCCGTTGTCGGGGCCGTCGCGCTAGGGCTCGCGGCGCTGCAGGAGGTCCGAATCTGGGGACCGGAACGGCAAGCCCGCGAGGCGTACATCGCGGAGTTGCGGCACGCCGGCCGATTCGACCCTGAAGTGGAGCGAGTACGTGTGTCGGGCCATGAACGATCTTCTTGGTCCGGCCATTATGATGGCCGGCGGGGTGGAGCGCCCACTCTTCGTGGGGAAGGTCATTTATCTAGCTGTTAAGCCAGTGCACTGGGCGAATCGGCCCCCAAGCACGGGAGTAAGTACCAGAAGCTCTCAATCACAAGGGGCTTATCGCAAACAATAATGTCTGCCCGAAGGCTTTCAAGGTGATTCAACTCGCTCCTGCTGCTGACTAGACGAACCCACCCTGTGCCGATCGCCGACCGAACCCAATCCCCAGCCAGAGCCTGTCGCGCCGAGCGAACCAACGACGACCCGAAGCGCCAACCGAACCCAACGCGGACAAATGCCACAGGACTGCCCCGTTTACGATCAGGAGCCAGACTACATGGACTCGAAGGAACCGCGCCGCGCATCGGCCTCGCGCTCGACGCTGGCGATCATCACCGACCCCGGCCAGGCGAATCCGTTCGGGTCGATCCACGGCGGGGTCATCCTCCGGCTCGCCGACGAATGTGGGGCGTTGGCCGCGTTTCGCCACTCGGGCGGACCGGTTGTCACCACCGCCGCGATTGACGGATTCGTCTTCATCGACCCGGTTCGCGTCGGCGAACGTGTCGAACTCATCTCGGAAGTCACTTACGTCGGCCGGACGTCAATGGAAGCTCGAATTGACGTTTACGCCGAGTCAATGAGCGATCCCAATCCGCGTAAAGTCGGCTCCGGGTATGGCGTTTACGTTTCGCTCGATCCGTCAGGCAACCCTTGTCCCGTACCGCCCCTGCTCTCGGAGACCGAGGCCGACCTCGTACGGGACGAGGCCGCCCGACACCGCCAGGCCGCGCGGCTGGCGCGAAGGGAGGCCGAGCGGGGGCGGTGAGCGGGTCAGTACGAATACCGCTTGCCCGGCTTCCGGCCGTTGCCCGCCTCGGGCTGGGCACCCCGCGCCAACTCGATCTGAACCGCGAGCCAGACGAACGAAAGGAGCGCGACGCCCAAGGCCCAGAGCCCCATGTCCTTCTTGAGCAAGGTGTCATAGAAGCCGTGGAGCAGCATCGGCACCGCGAGCACGCGGAGCATGAACAGCCCGAAGCCCCCGGCGTCTTCTATCGCCTCGTAAGAGTCGAGGTTCCGCGCGATGGCGATCCCGACCGAACCCGCCCACATCGCGTGCAGGGCAACGCACGAGATGAAGCGGACAAAATAAATGTCGACGCATAACATACCATTATACGTATTTGACGAGTACATGATCCCTTCTGAGACCCCGAAGCCGATGCCCGAGGCCAGGCCCCAGAGGCAAGCCCCTCGCCAGCCCATCGTGGCGTATCGTTTGAAGTAGACGAAAAGCGGGAGGGCCTTGCACAACTCTTCGCAGAGCCCGACGCCGAAGGTGAATCCGAACGCGCTCAGGAAGAAGTTGCTATTGGGGTCTTCGGCCGATTGGTACGACCAACCGATGAACATCAAGATCAAGAAGACGATCGCCACGATCCCCCGTCCGATCCGAAGGAACCGGAATTGGGTACAGAACTGGACGGCGAGGAGCAGGAGAATTCCGATGGTGCCGGTGAACAGTCCGATCCCCAAGAGGTGCAAGGGGTTGGCCCGCTCGACCGAGAAGAAGAGCAGGATGAAGAGTAAGAACCCGACCGTGGCGAGCCCTGCATAGACCCAGTGTAACATCGAGTCGTGGGAGAGGTGGGCCCCTTCGAGCTTCCCGCCGGGCAACGCGGCCCACAACTGGTCTTTGTTGTCGCTCTGGAGGGCCTGGATCAGACGTTCCTGCTCTTCCGGACTGGCCTTCTCCATCGTCTGCAAGAGCCGGTCCTTGAATGCTGTCTCGCCGTCCCCGACGAAGTGCGAGATGATGAGCGGAACGAGCGCAAATACAAGTAAAAGGTAGGCATATTCGCGTATCGAAGACCCCGATCCCGACTGCTCGGGCCTGTACGTCTCTGGCTTCGAAGTCGGTCGTGACTTCGACGGCCGGGGCCACTCGTCCTCCCGCCTCGTTGGCGAGGGGGTCGCATGGTAAGTCGAGGGTCGAACCGCGAACTCGTCGTCGAGGTTCGAGCTTGATTCAGGCTTCGGCGCGGGGTCGGGCTCATCGAGTCCGTAGGGCAGCCCGTCGTCGAGGCTCAGATCGATCTCGGGCTTCGGGATCGTCAGGATCGACCCGCATTCGGGGCACTTCGTCCTCTTGCCCGCGAGTTCGTCACCTGCCCGAAGCGCCTTGCCGCATCCACAAGCGAAAGAAATCGGCATTGGTCTAGCCCCGATTATTCCGGCGACTATTCGGACATATCGCATACCGTACTCGACCCGAAACGAATGTCGAGGGTCTAGTCTCCGAAACCGTTCGGGGCCTCAACCCACTTGAATCCTGCCGCGAGCGACGTTAGGAACGAGGGCCGTCAGAACTGTCCCGTCGCCGACGATCCTTCGCGGAGTCCTCCATGCACACGACCTTCCCCGGCCTCGCCCTCCTTGGCTTGGCCTTCGCCCTCACCTCCGGGGCGGCCGAACCGAAGCTAGAGTTCGCCGTCCGGGGCCAGGGCTCCGCGCTCGACGGAACGCCTGTCGTCGTCCGTCTAGAGACACCTGTCGCCGTCGGCCCCTATCGACTCCAGACGGGCAAGGACCGATCTGTCGCCGCCTCGGTCTTCCGCGAGGGCAACTCGACCTACCTCGCAGCCGTACTCGACGCGATCCCGGCCGAGGGCCAGGTCGTCTTCAATCTCGTCCCCGCCGATGCCGGCAAGGGCGTTCAACTCGTTTCGAAGGGGGACGACGTCGAGGTCACGATCGATGGCCTCCCATTCACGACCTACGTCAGTCGGACCGGCCCGAAGCCCTATTATTTCCCCTTGATCGGGCCGACCGGCCGGCCGATCACTCGCGCCTTCCCGATGAAAGACGTCGCCGGCGAGAAGCGAGACCACCCCCATCATCGGTCGATGTGGTTCACCCACGGCATGGTCAACGGGGTCGACTTCTGGTCCGAGCAGAAAGGGCACGGCTCGATCGTCGAGAAGACCAGATCCGTGACGTCCGCACCGCCCGCCTTCGGCCAGATCCGGACGACCGACGACTGGGTCGGCCCTGACGGCAAGGTCGTCTGCACCGACGAACGGACCGTGCGATTCTACGCCACCCCGACGGCGCGGATCATCGACTTCGACATCAGCCTCAAGGCGTCGAATGGGCCCGTCACCTTCGGCGACACCAAGGAGGGGATGTTTGGCGTCCGCGTCGCTACATCAATGGACGTCGACTCGAAGGGGGGGGGCAAGATCACCAACTCTGACGGCCTCAACGACGCGGCAGCCTGGGGCAAGCCCGCCCCTTGGGTTGACTACACCGGGCCGGTTGAGGGGGAGACGGTCGGGATCGCGATCCTCAACCATCCGAGCAGTTTCCGCTACCCGACGACCTGGCACGTCCGCACCTATGGCCTCTTCGCCGCGAACCCGTTCGGATGGCACGACTTCGGGATGAAGACAGGTGGAGAGCACACGATCCCGCCCGGCGAGTCGATCCGGTTCGGCTATCGGGTGATCCTCCATAAGGGAGACACTCCGTCCGCCAGCATGGCCGCGGCCTATGAGGGCTATATCAAGCCGCCGACGGTCACGGTCAAGACCAAGTGACGATCCGATCGGCGTCGGCCACGCCGTCGAGCCTCTGGTCGTGCGACTCGACGGGCAAGGCCGAGACCCACTGGCTCGTCAGGCAGAGCGACCAGCGCGGCACCTCGGCACGCAGGCGAGTCAGGAGGCGATCATAATGCCCGGCCCCGCGTCCGATCCGGTAGCAGCAATCGTCGAAGCCGAGCCCCGGGACGAGCACCCAGTCGACTTGGGTCACGTCGACTTCGGGCAGGTCTCGCCGGGGCTCGGGGATGCCGAGCGTCCCCCGGACGAAGTCGTCGGGAATCCGGCAGATCTCGTAGAGCGCCAGCCGGCCTTCGGCCTTGACGACCCTCGGGCAGAGCAACCGCTTGCCCCGTTCGAGGGCGAGCCGAAGCATTGGCCCGGTGTCGAACTCCTCGGGGAAGGCCGAGGCATAGAGCAAGACCGAGGTCGCCTCACGAAAGCCTGGAAGGCAAGTGAGACGGTCGTTGAGGGCGGATTCCTCTCGGGCCCGGTCGTCGGCAGACATGGCGAGAATCCGGCCTCGGATCTCGTCGCGAAGTGCCCGCTTGGCGTCCCGGATCTCCATCGATGGGCCTCTATGAGATCGGCCCACCCACGACCCCGAAGGCTCGGGGGCATGGGTGGGCCGAATAATACCTCCACCGCAATGCCGTCGGCGTGCTTTTGAGAACCCGCATTTCAAGTGGGTGCCTTAGACCGAAACGGACAAGCCGAATGGTCGTGAATTGGCTCCCATCTGGTTCTCATTGGTTCGCCAAAAGTGATCACCCCTAACGAACATGGCAGAGGTAGTGACCGGCCGAAGCCGGACACGACTCAATATAGGCCTGCGCCCGGGCGTCTGCAAGGCCGACCGATCGGGATTCTCCTAACTGTCCGGCCCTCGCCACTTTGAGTCTGTTCAACCCGCGTGTGACGACCCGCGATCGGCGACCGCCCCACCGTTAAGCCGGCGGATCTGGTCACGGAGGCGTCCGGCCTCCTCGTAATCTTCAAGGGCGATCGCCCGTTCGAGCTGCTGCTCGATCCGCTCGACTGGCCCCACGGGCCGCTCGCGATCGACCTCCTTGCGCCAGCGGAGCAGGAAGGCGAGTTCCAGGCACTCCCCCTCGTTCTCGGCCTCGTTATGGTCGCGGAGGAAGGCCCTGATCCCCTCGATCCCCTCGTCGATCGCCTCAAGGGCGGTCCGGTGGTCGTCTTTCGCGAGGGCTTCAAGGCCCAGGGCACGCGAGCGCATCACCGTGACGTAGGGCCGATACTTGTCGAAGTGCCTGCGATCGCGGTCCCGGGCCGCGTGCTCGCGGACGAAGGCGAACAGTTCGAGGTTCCGCGTTGTGTCACGCGCCACCATGTCGAATCGCTGGAGGTGAAACGAGGCGAGATAGCGGTGATAATACTGCATTCCCTCCCGCATCAGGCTCGCGCAGGCTTCGGCGTCGAGGCTGTAACTCCCTTCTTTCTGTCGACCGGCCTTGGCCTTGTGGTAGTCGAGGAGGGACTCGAATCCGAACGGCCGAATGCCATCGGGACGGCCCGCCATCTCCATCTGGAACAAGCCGAGGTCGATACGCATCTGGATCTTGTCCTTACCGTCGATCCCATCGACGATCCGGACCTGCAAGTCATCGGAGTCATAATCCCATCCGTCCAGGATGGGTGTAACGTCTTTACTCAAGCCAATCTCCCAGCGCAAGAGGTTCCACTCTCGGGCGCAAATCAACCCATCAGTTCTACGATGCAGGGCAGGCGCCCGTGCGATTCTATTTCGTGGGGGTCAACAAAGCAAACGCCGCAGCACCGCCCCGTATCTGAACAGGGAAGGCACCACGGCGTCGTTAATGACCCTCGGGAACGAGACTTACAGCTCGTTGCCGTCGTGAATCATCGGCTCGAGTTCCTTGGTGTTGCGCTCCACCGCGAGGACGATCGTCCGCTCCTCGATGCCATCGTGGCTCGAGGCCACGGCGGGGATGATCTGCCGGGAGTCGGGCAGGGCGAACCGGACCGTGAACGTCCCATCGGGGCGGAGCTGGACGTGCTCGCCCTGGAGCGTCACCTTCGCGTTCGGCTCAGTCGAGCCGTAGACGATCAGCTCGGCGTCGATCTCGAAGTGGAACCCGCGAGCGACCGAGGTGAGCGTCCCGGCCCCCAGGCTCTGAAGCGACAGACTCTGCATGGGACGGCGGAGTCGCTCTTCGAAGAGGTCCCGGAGGTCGCTGGAGACACCCGTCGAGCTCGACCCCCCCGACTGGTGGAAGATCTTCTGAAACTGATCCTGGACGCTCGACCAATTCTCGTCGAGAGTATCGGATACGCCCGCCTTGGGCGTGCTGACAACGTTGGACCGCGCGAGGACAAAGAACTTGCCGTTGCGGGCGAGGTAGCCGATGTCGACCCGGAACGACCGGGGCGGCGTGGCGACGTCAATGTACCAGTTGTTCACACCACCGTGGATCGAGATGTCGCGGATATGCCGCTCGCTGGAGGAGGTCGTGTCTTCGCTGGTCACGTCCATCAGCCGCAGGATCGGCCGGGCCGCGTGCCATTCCTGACCGAGCGCGGCTTGGGCGCGGGCCAGAGTCGTCCGGCTCAACTCCCAGTAGGCATGCAGCCAGAAAGGATCGCGGACCATTACGATGATCCGATCCTTTACACACGCGTGCTCGAGCGGTCGGGGCGGGACATTCGCCAGCGGCCGGACAGGGACAGCGGGCGGAGTCGGCGCGGCCCGGCGGGCGGACACCGCCGCAGCCGGCTTTTCGGCAACCTTGGATTGGCCTTTCTTGGGCGGCGCGGTCGGCGTTAACGCGCGGATCAGCTGATCTTTTCGCATCGCGTGCCAGCCGACGACCCCCTGTTCCTTGGCAATCCGCGCCAGAACCTTCTTATTCGAGTCCTTGAGCGAGTCGACGGTCATGCGGGGCCACTCCGTCTCCGTCCGTTGGGGGGCGAGCATCGGCGGCCCGCTCGGACAGGACAAGGAACATGAGAATTCATCCGTGAGTGGTCCGATCCGAGAGGCTCCTTGCCGCCCGGACTGAGATCCCGACCCGGACCTCGTGGGACGACGCGGGATTTTCACCGCACACCCGAGACTCGTCCCCGCCAAAAACAAAAAAAGCGGCCGACCGACCGTTCTTTACGGTTGGACGCCGCTCAACTCTTGTTTAGCCGGACACTGAGCGGAAGGGTACGACATAAATGTCCCCGCACCGGCTCGATGAAACTCGTTATTCGAGGCACAGCAAAAAGCTTTTTGAACAATAGCAGTCTTCAAGGCAACTGTCAATAAAAAATCCGACCGAAACTCGGGACGACCGCCGTCTTGCATGATCCCGCCCCTTAAATCCGTGCCGCTCGGATGAGGCCAAAAGAAATTGACCCAGACCCGCTCGCAGGGAGGGATAAGCCCTCCCGATCGACATTGTGAAAAATTTCTCGAATCCCCGGAGTGGATTGTTGACAAGGCCACCCACGCGGGTATAACTGGTCCTCCGCGAGGGCGAGGCTCGTCAGAAATCTCCTAAAAGATGACCGGTGCCGGGCCGGGTTCGATCGGTCCGCGACTCGACAAGGTTTCGGGGGTGTGCATTGGGTCGCCCCGAGTCCGACTCGAACGTTTCGGCAGGCGTCCAGTGGGCGTCTCGGATCACTTCAGTGGGGTTGGAGTTTGCCTTGCCGCCCCTTGGCGGGGGCTACCTCGACCGCCGCTGGGGGACCGGATCGTTCTGGACAATCGTCGGGGCGATTCTCGGGTTTCTGATCGGCATGGCCCATCTCATGACGATCGCCCGCGTGGCGGCGAAACAAACGGCGACGGAAAAGTTGCGGGACGAGTCCAACGAATCGGGGCGGGCTGATCATGGCTGAAGCTCACGGATCTCATAACCCGCTTGAACACGCGATGGATCATCCCACGATCGAGCTGCCGTGGGGCTTCGGGGGGCGGGTTTTCGAACTCCCCCGGGTTCACACGGGGATTCCGATCGAGGGATTTCGCGACTTCCAGATCACCCGCTTCATGGTGATGGAGGTCTTGGTCGCCCTCGCGATCATCCTTATCATGGTGCCGCTGTCTCGGCACGCGGCTAAGCGATCGGTGAGTCGGGGCGCGTTTATGAACGCCTTCGAGGCTCTGGTGAGCTTTATCCGGGATAAAGTCGCCCGGCCGTCGATCGGCGGTCATGGGGCCGACGACTTCATTCCCTATCTGCTGACGGTCTTCTTCTTCGTCCTGTTCAACAACCTGTTCGGCATGATCCCGGGCGGGGCGTCGGCCACCGGAAACATCAACGTCACGGCCGTTCTGGCGATCGCCACCCTGGGGGCGGTGATCTTCGCTGGGATGCGCGAGTCGGGTCCAGTCCAATTCTGGATCAAGCTCGTGCCGACCATGGATGTGCCGATCTGGCTGAAGGTGTTCCTCTGGCCATTGATGTTCGTGATCGAACTCGCGGGCCTTTTGATCCGCCACTTCGTTCTTGCGGTGCGACTCTTCGCCAACATGCTTGCGGGCCACGTCGTGCTCGGCGTGATTCTCGGTTTCATCCTGCTCGCGGGCGGAAACCTCGCTTACTTTGTCACGCCGGCGAGCGTTCTCGGGGTGGTGCTACTAAGCTTCCTCGAATTGCTTGTCGCGTTCCTCCAGGCCTATATTTTCACTCTGCTTTCCGCGATGTTCATCGGCTCGGCCGTTCATCCACACTGAGTCTCGTCCGTTCCAATGAGGCCGAGATCGGCGCGTCGATCGACTGATCTTTGATCGTGTTCTCGGAGGCATCGGCCTCCATGGCGGGGTGGCTCGGCGGCGTGGCCGTCCCCATCCAGACACCGGGTTTTAAGTATCCTTCCACGGAGTAGAGTGACCGATGAAATTCGTCAAGATGATCGCCCTGGCGTTCGCCCTGCTCGTCATCTCGCAAGTGCCCGTCTCGGCCCAGGGTCCGGCGGCCGCCGGCACCGCCCCGGTCGTCAAGGCCCCGTTCTCTGACCTCCGCGAACTGGCGGTCGGCCTGGTGATCATCGGTGCCGCAATGGGCATCGGCAACCTGGCGAAGGCGACCGTCGAGAGCATGGCGCGTCAGCCCGAGATCGCCGGCCAGATCCAGTTGACGATGATCATCGCCGCCGCGCTGATCGAAGGTGCGACCTTCTTCGCGCTGATCGTCATCGGCTTCTCGAGATAATCCAACGGTTCACGTCCGGCCGACACCGGTCGGGCGCGAGCCGAGATGTATCGGGTCGTCGAGGCGTCGAAACCTCACCTTCTCCCTATCTCCTTACGGATCTCGAGGTCTCTACCCATGACCAGGCAACCGGTCTTGGCCTTCGGGCTGTTCGCCCTGGTCCTGGCGTTCGCCTCGACTGTCGCGTCGGCCGACGAGCCCAAGGCCCACGACGCGCACGCCCCGGCCGCTATCTCGACTCCGCACGCCGACGCCGCCCCGGCGGCTGGCCATGGTGCCGAGAGTGGACATGCTGCGGCGTCGCAGCCGAACATTCTTGAAATGCAGGCCCCGCTGGCAATTTGGACGGTCGCCGTCTTCGTCATCCTCTTGCTCATCCTGGGCAAGTTCGCCTGGAAGCCCCTGCTCAAGGCGCTTCACGACCGCGAGGAGCATATCGAGCATTGTCTCCTGGAAGCTGAACGGGCCCGCAACGAGGCCGAACGGCTGATGGGCGAGAATCGCAAGAACATGGCGTCGGCGGCGGAACAGGTTCGTGCTTTGCTCGACGAGGCCAAGAAGACGGCCGAGCAGACAGCGACCACCATCGTCCAGAAGGCCCAGGCCGAAGCTGAGTCAGCCCGCGATCGAGCTGAGCGAGAAATCGTCACGGCCCGTGACCAGGCGCTGACGGAGATCTTCTCGAAAACCACCGACCTCGCCGTGTCGATCGCCGGACGGGTCCTCTCCAGGGATCTCACCGAGGCCGACCAACGTCGTCTCCTCGATACGGCGATGTCTGAGCTTCCCGCGATGACCAACGGGCAAGGAGTTCGGTCATGACGACCGAGGCGACCAGCCCCGACGTCTCAAAAACGGTCTTTGACGAGTCGGCCGTTGAGCTGTCACGGAGCTATGCCGACGCCCTCCTGAACGCGGCGAAAGAAGAGATGGGCGCGGTCCTCGACGACCTCGATGCGATCGTGGTCGACGTGCTCCAGGGCCATCCCCGGTTCGCCGAGATCCTCGACTCGACTTCGGTCTCTTCCTTGGAGAAGGACCGGATCATCGTCCAGGTCTTCGAGGGCCGGACGTTGGCGACGGTTGTGAACTTCCTCCGCGTTCTCAATCGTCACGGTCGTCTCGGGCTCCTGACCCTCGTCGCCCAGCAGGCACGAACGGCCTTCGATCGCAAGAGCGGACGCCGCGCGGTGACGGTCCGCTCGGCCGTCCCGCTCGACGACGCCCAGCGGGCCTCCCTCCAGGAACGGCTCACGAACCTGATCGGGGCCACGCCCCAATTGAAACTCGAGGTCGACCCCTCGCTGATCGCGGGGCTGGTCGTTCAGGTCGGCGACGACGTCTACGACGCCTCGGTCCGGACCCAGCTCCATCGGCTCCGCGACCGCCTCATCGAAAGAAAGAGCCATGAAATTCAGAGCCGACGAGATCACTTCAGTTATCCAGCGTGAGATCGAGCAGTTCCAGTCCGAGGTCGTACGGACCGAGGTCGGGCGCGTTCTCGAAGTCGGCGACGGGATCGCTCGGATTCACGGCCTCGCCGGCGTGATGAACGGTGAGATGGTGTCGTTCGAGAGCGGCGTCAAGGGACTGGCGTTGAATCTCGAAGAGTCGTCCGTCGGCGTCATCATCCTCGGCGACTTCACCAAGATCCACGAGGGCGAGACCGTCACCGCGACCGGGGAGCTGCTCCGCGTCCCGGTTGGCGAGGCGCTCGTCGGCCGCGTCGTGAACGCCCTGGGCGAACCGATCGATAACAAAGGTCCGATCCAGACCACACACACTCGACTCGTCGAGTCCAACGCTCCGGGCATCGCCGATCGGCAGCCGGTCGACGAGCCGTTGCAGACTGGCGTCAAGGCAATCGACGCCATGACCCCGGTCGGCCGAGGCCAACGCCAACTCATCATCGGCGACCGCAAGACGGGCAAGACCGCGATTGCCATCGACGCCATCCTGAATCAAAAGGGAACGGGCGTCATCTGTGTTTATGTCGCGGTCGCCCAGAAGGAGTCGACGACGGCCGGGCTGGTCGAGATCCTCCGCCGCAACGGCGCGATGGATTACACGATCGTGGTTGTCGCCGGTGCCAGCGACCCCGCCCCGCTCTCGTACCTCGCCCCTTATGCGGGCTGTGCGATGGCTGAGTACTTCATGTACGAGAAGGGCCAGGCGACGCTGTGCATTTATGACGACCTCTCGAAACAGGCCGTCGCCTATCGCGAATTGTCGCTCTTGCTCCGCCGCCCGCCGGGCCGCGAAGCGTTCCCCGGCGACATCTTCTACGCGCACTCCCGCCTGCTTGAACGGTCGGCGAAGCTCGCGAATAAGTACGTGATCGTCTCCGAGGGTACGCCGGCCGACGCCACGATCGGCGAGGACGCCGGGGTCGACAAGAAGGTCTATATCGGCGTGCCCGGGCTCGAGGAGTCAAAGCACGCCCTCAAGGCCAGCTATCCGCAGGGGCATAAGGTCGTCAAGACGACCACCTCAGGCGGTTCGCTCACCGCATTGCCGATCATCGAGACGCTCGAAGGCGAAGTCTCGGCCTACATCCCGACGAACGTAATCTCGATCACCGACGGCCAGATCTATCTCCAGCCTGCACTCTTCGCCGCGGGCGTCCGGCCCGCCGTCGACGTCGGCATCTCGGTCTCCCGCGTCGGTACAAAGGCGCAGATCCCGGCGATGAAGAAGGTTGCCGGTCCGCTCCGGCTCGACCTCGCAGCCTTCCGTGAACTCGAGGCGTTCGCCCAGATCGGTACCGAGCTGGACAAGGCGACCCAGCAACAGCTCGACCGTGGCTACCGCATGATCGAACTGCTCAAGCAGCCGCAGTATCGTCCGTGTCACGAGATCGACCAGGCGATGCTGCTCTTTGCGGGGAGCGAGGGTTTCATCGACGAGATCCCGATCAAGGAAGTCTCGCGGTGGGAGTCGCAGTTCCTCGACTTCATGAAGACTCAGAAGGTCGACGTGCGAAATCTCCTCCTCAAGGAGAAGAAGTTCACCGACGCCGCCGCCTCTGAACTCAGGGCGGCCCTGGGCGAGTTCAAGACCTTCTACAGCCCTGTGGTACCGGTTGCGCGACCGGCCCTCGCCGCGGGTGCCCGGAGCTGATCGAAGCCGACGAAGTCGCGGGGCGGATACCACGCCGTCCCCGCGACCCCCTTGACCTGCCCGAGGGGTCGCGACGACCGGTCCTCCCAATCATCGAGAGACGTCCATGGCCAAGGCCCGAGCGATCGTCCAGCGCCGGCAATCGGTGCAGAACATCAAGAAAATCACGCGGACGATGGAACTCATCGCAACCGCGCGGTTCAAAAAGGCCCTCGACCGCGCAACCGAGGCCGAGGCCTACACTCGCAAGATCGCCGAGATCGTCGCCGACCTGGGGACGACGTCCCTCGAAGTGACCCATCCCTTACTTCAGGCCCGCACCGAGGTGAAGAAGGCTCTGGTGCTTGTCATCACGAGCAATCGCGGGTTAGCCGGCGGCTACAACGGCAACGTCCTCCGGGCAGCGACGCGATCGCTCACCGATTTCCAGACCGAGTCGATCCCCGTCCGGCTCGAAGTGGCCGGCAAGCGCGGGATCAACTTCTTCCGGTTCCGGGGCACGCCGGCCGAGGTCTCCTATACCAACTTCGAAGACCGGCCACAGTTCGACGAGGTCAACGCGCTGGCCGACTCTTACATCGCGATGTTCGTCTCCGGCAAAATCGACCGGCTCGATGTCGTGCATACCCGGTTCGTCAACGCGGCCAAACAGGTCGCATTCGTCGAGACCCTCCTGCCGATGAGCGCCGCGAACGTCGGTGAGGCGATCCAGTCCGTCAGGCAGGCGAAGCCCACGACCTCGGTCGCCGCCACCAAGCCGAAGGGGGAGCCGGTCCCCTACGAATTCGTGCCCGACTCCAAGAGCATTCTTGAAGAGATCGTGCCGGTCTCGTTCAAGGTCCGCCTCTTCAAGTGCTTCCTCGACGCAGCCGTGAGCGAGCAGATCGCCCGGATGGTCGCCATGAGGGGCGCGACAGAGAACGCCGACGCGATGGTAAAGTCGCTCACGATGCTCTACAACCGCGCCCGCCAGGCGCAGATCACCGGCGAACTCGCCGAGATCATCGGTGGGGCTGCGGCGCTCGAATGATCCCGAACGGATTTGTCCATGGATGACGCTGATGAACGCGGAGCGAGGCAAAACTTGATTGATCTGAATCGTTTTGCCCTCCGCCCGGACCATCCATTCCACTGATTGATCACCCATTCCGACCGAGGACGAACTCATAATGGCCACCGCAACCGCGACCGGACGGATCGTCCAAATCATCGGATCGACATTCGACGCCGAGTTCGACGAAGGTCACCTGCCCGATATTTACAACGCCTTGAAGGTTGAGAGCGTCCAGAAAGGCGTGACGATCAACCTGGTCGGTGAGGTTCAGCAGCACCTCGGCGGCAATCGCGTCCGCTGCGTCGCGCTCGGATCGACCAACGGCCTGGTCCGGGGGATGACCGTCGCCGACACCGGCTCGCCGGTCCGGGTGCCGGTCGGCAAGGAGACGCTTGGCCGCGTGTTCAACCTGCTCGGCGAACCGATCGACGGTCGAGGCCCGGTCCACGCCGCCGAGCACTGGCCGATCCATCGCGACCCGCCGGCGTTCGACGACCTCTCGCCCAAGACCGAACTCTTCGAGACCGGCATCAAGGTCATCGACTTGCTCACCCCGTTCGTCCGGGGCGGCAAGATCGGCCTCTTCGGTGGCGCGGGCCTCGGCAAGACGGTCATCCTAACCGAACTGATTGCTCGTATCGCCCGCGTTCACAGCGGTTTCTCCGTCTTCGCCGGGGTCGGCGAGCGCACCCGCGAGGGGAACGACCTCTGGCTGGAAATGCAAGACGCGATCATCGACGTCGCTACCGACAAGCGGGTCATCGACTCGACCGTGATGTTCTTCGGTCAGATGAATGAGCCGCCCGGTGCCCGCCTTCGCGTCGCGCTCTCGGCGTTGACCAACGCTGAATGGTTCCGCGACTCGACCGGTGCCGACACCCTCTTGTTCATCGACAACATCTTCCGGTTCAGCCAGGCGGGGTCGGAAGTGTCGGCCCTCCTCGGTCGGATGCCGTCGAACGTCGGCTACCAGCCGACCCTCGCGACCGAGATGGGCGCGCTTCAAGAGCGGATCACCTCGACGACCGGCGGTGCCATCACCTCCGTCCAGGCCGTGTATGTTCCGGCCGACGACCTCACCGACCCGGCCCCCGCCACCACGTTCGGCTTCCTAGACGCCTTCATCGTCCTCGCCCGTTCGATCGCCGAGAAGGGGATCTACCCGGCCGTCGACCCGCTCGCGTCGTCGTCGCGAATCCTCGACCCGCAATATGTTGGCGTCGAGCACTACGAAGTCGCCCGCCGCGTCCAGGGCATCCTTCAGCGCTACAAAGAACTCAAAGACATCATCGCGATCCTCGGCGTCGACGAACTGTCGGAAGACGACAAGATGGTCGTCAACCGCGCCCGGCGGATCGAGCGGTTCATGTCGCAGCCGTTCTTCGTTGCCGAAGTCTTCACCAACAAGCCCGGCCAGTACACCCCACTCGCCGACACGATCCGCAGCTTCCGGGAAATCACCGAGGGCAAGTGGGACCACCTTCCCGAGAGCGCCTTCCTCTATGTCGGCTCGATCGAACAGGCCGAAGAGCAGGCCAAGAAGATGGCCCGCTAAGGATGAAGGAATTCGGCCTCAAGCGGGAACGATTTGACGAGCCGGCTCGCTGAACGAAGCCGACAGATTTCGGTTCCGCTTGAGGAAATGCCACGAGATTGCCCCCTCGCTCGCGATGATCGCCCTCTCCGCCACGACACAAGGGGCCAGCACCGAGAAGGCGGCCAGGATGACGACGACCAGGCGATTGGCGGGCTTCCAGAGTGGTGGAACGGCTGTGGCTGGCCCGTGTGGTGGTCCCACTTCAAAGGGATCAGTTGAAAGTTGACCCTGCCGCCACACAAGGGGGCGGACTTACCGTATACCTGGAACGATTTCTGGCAATGAGCGGCCTGGTGCGGACAACGTCCTCCCCGGTGTCCCCTGTCTTGAGCAAAGGTGGCGAACGATGGCGACGGCCGACATCCACGAGAATCAGACCGACAAGAAGACGGGCCACGTCCCCAACCTCCGTTGCGTGGTTGTCACGCCCGAGCGCACCCTCTTCGACAACCTGGTCGAGTTCGTCGCTCTGCCCCTCTTCGACGGCGAACTCGGCGTCCTGCCCGGCCGTTCCCCGCTGATCGGTCGGCTCGGCTTCGGCGAGCTTCGAACGAAGGTCGCCGGTTCGGCCCGACGGTATTTCGTCGACGGGGGCTTCGTCCAGGTCCGCGACAACGTCGTCACGGTGCTCACGAATCGCGCGACCCCGGTCGAAAACGTCAACACCGAGGCCGCCGCTCGCGAACTGGAATCCGCCAAGATGCGCAAGACGACGAACGAAGTCGAACAGGCCGAAAAGACGAAATCCGTTGATCGTGCTCGGGCCTTGGTTCGTGCCGGTACTCACAAGAGCTGACTTTGCGAGGCTGAGTGTCGTCTTGGAACGGTCCCCGCTCTCGTGGGCCGCGTTCGAGATTCGGTTCGACGAGGGCGAGCCGGAATCAAGGCGTTCCCGGCTTGTCGCGCGACTCTTTCTCCTCGATCCCGCCGATGCCGAACCGCCGACCGAGCTCGGCCTCGACTTCAGCGAGCGAGACTTCACGGTGGCCGAGCAAGACGAGCGTGTGGAACAAGAGGTCGGCCACCTCGCAGACGAGATGCGCCCGGCCTCCGCTCCCCGGTTCGTCGGCGGCCTCGACGACTTCAGCGGCCTCTTCGATCACCTTCGCTCCGATCGCCGGCACGCCTCCCTCGAGCAGTCTCACCACGTAAGACCGCTTCTCGGGTGGGTTGGCTTTCCGCTCGGCGATCACGGCTTCGAGTGCTGTCAGGATCGACGGCGTGGGCATCGGTGGGGTCTCTGAAGGGTGAGGAACGAACGCGGACTCGGCCCGGAGCCTAACGATTCGCGAGCCGGTTGCCAATGTCGCGACGTCCCGTCAAGATAACGACGTTCCACCGGCATTCCCCCACTTGCGGACGCGACCGACTGATGGATACCGAGACTGAGTTCGGCGTGCCGATCCCTGGGCGGATCTTGCCCGAGGCCGAGTGGGCGAAGACGGGCGTCAAGCGGCTCCCACTCTCCGGCACGCTCGACTGGGCGGCGATCTTCGGCCGGGTCGCGCCGGTCGTGCTCGAACTCGGCTGCGGCAATGGCCGGTATACGTTGCTGAGCGCTCTGGCACGGCCAGAGGTCGACCATTTCGCCACCGACATCCTCCCGGTCGTGATTCGCTATGCCACCCGCAGGGCCAATCAGCGAGGGCTGCACAATGTCCGGTTCGCGGTCCGCGACGGCGAGTCGTTCATGGGTGCCTATGTGGCGGCGGGAAGCGTCAGCGAGGTCCACCTCTATCATCCCCAGCCCTATCACGATCCGAAGCAGGCCCATCTTCGTCTTGTGACGCCCCGTTTTCTCGCCGACGTCCATCGCAGCCTCGCGCCGGGGGGGTTGTTCGTTGTACAGACGGACAATCCGGATTATTGGGACTACATGACGCGCGTCCTTCCGGTCTTCTTCGACTTCCACGAACAGGCGGCCGATTGGCCCGATGCCCCCGAAGGACGAAGCCGTCGCGAAGTTCTTGCGAGGAGCCGAGGACTCAAGATCTTCAAAGGGTTCGGGCACGCGCTGACCGGCCTCGGCCGAGCCGAAGCGATCGCGCTGGCTCAGGTTCTCCCTCCCCCGACCTTCCGGAGCCGAGGCCCCTGGTGCGACCTCGACGCGATCGAACGGCAGGGCGGTTGAGGGAACACAGATGCATCAATCCGACTGATCACTAAAGGCGACATGATCGCTACCTGTCGTCAAATCTAGTCGATCAGGGATGGCAAATCGCAATATTCTGATGATAGGCTGGAGAGTCTTGCTTGGGTCGTCATCTCCGAATCGCCGTCACTCGCCTGCTCGACATCGGGAGAATGCATCATGGTCCGAAAGCGTCAACGCTTTCTTCGTCCGTGCGTCGATCGCCTCGATGACCGTTGCCTGCTCTCGGGCTCGGGCTTGCCGAGTGGACTCTCGCCGACCCAGCTCAAGACGGCATACGGGATTAACGCCGTTGATTTCACGCTGAGCGGGCTGCCCTACTCGGGTGACGGCAGCGGCCAGACGATCGCGATCGTCGACGCCTTCCATGATCCCTATGCGCTCTCCGACCTCAAGACCTTCGATGCGACCTTCGGCCTGCCCGACCCGCAGTTCACCCAGATCGACCTGGGCAGCGACGCGATCACGAATGACGGCTGGGCGGGCGAGATCACGCTCGACATCGAATGGTCACATGCCGTGGCCCCGAAGGCGAATATTGTCCTTATCGAGGCCCAGGATCAGACGATTCCCGCTTTCCTCGCCGCGATCGATACCGCGAGGCATATTCCGGGCGTCTCGGTCGTCTCGATGAGCTTCGGGATACCTCAATATAACGTCCCCGGCGCGACGGCTTACGACCCGATCTTCACGACGCCCGACGGGCACACCGGGGTGACCTTCATCGCCTCCAGCGGAGACAGCGGCACGAAGATCGCCAACGGCGGTGGCCCCTTGTGGCCGGCTCAGTCGCCGAACGTCGTCGCCATCGGCGGCACGACGCTCGTGATCGGCGGCCCCAGTGGCTACCTAGGCGAGTCGATCTGGAACGGTAGCGGAGGCGGGTATAGCGCCTTTGAACCCGAACCCGCCTATCAATATAAGATTCAGTCAACCGGCAAGAGGAGCATCCCGGACATCTCCCTGGTGGCCGACCCCACGACCGGGGTCGCGGTCTATACGACCTCTCCGTCGTTCGGAGGAGGCGGTTGGGCCGTCTACGGCGGCACCAGCCTGTCGGCCCCCGCTTTTGGCGGGATCATGGCGATCGTCAATGAGGGACGAGCCATCCAGGGTGAGCACACCCTCGACGGCCCGACACAAACCCTCCCGGCGCTCTATTCCCTGCCCGCCAGTGACTACAACGGAGTCGCCGTCTTCGGCCCTGGCCTTGGGCTGAATTACACCTACGGCCCGACGAACCTCTCAAACACGGTCATCACGACGGGCCTCGGCTCCCCAGCCGGCGTGTCGTTTATCAATGATCTCGTCACCCCGCCGACACCGGTCGTCGCCCCGAAGCCCCCCGCTCCGCCGATAACTTTCCCCACGTCGGTCTTTGGTGCTGGATTCGGGCTCGTCGTCGGCCCCTTGCCCGGCACGGGTTCGACCGGGACCGGGATGCACCACAAGCACACCCCCGCGCCGCATCACCACCCGATGCCAAAGCCCATCCACGGCAAGAAGCCCAGTGGCCACACCACAAGATCGGCCCAGCACGCGACCACCGCCATGATCGTCGCCGCCTTCGACGCCGCGATCCCGTCGTTCACTCCTCAGCAAGCCTGACCCATCGATGGGAGGACGACCTCGTCCTCCCATCAAGGTTCACTTTCGCCGCCTGACCACCAGGTACATCAGGCCCAACACCACGAGGATCACCGGAATCCACGGCACGATCCCGACGACGAAGAGGATGACTGCCTCACCCAGGGTACGGAGTGCGTCGAGCGAGCTGGCGAAGGTGCGGGCGACGCGGGTCCAAAAGGTGGGGGCCTGCGGCGGGGTATAGTCCTTGATCTCGCGGACCGAGATGGTCACGGTCGTCAGGCTGGTCAGGTTCGCAAGGGCGCGGAGCCGTCCCTGCATCCGCTCGATCTCACCACGGACCCGGCTCACCTCACGCTCGACAGTCAGGATCTCGTCGAGCTTGCCGGTCGAGTCGGCCAGGTGCTTGAGCAGGCGGGTCTCTTCCACCCTCTTGTTGGCCTGACGCGCTTCGAGGTCGTAGAACTCCTCGCTCACGTCCTGCGAGTCGGCTTTCAGGCTGACGAGCTCGCCAAGCGAAGAGACGCCCTTGATGAAGGCGTCGTAAGAGTCGACCGGCACGCGGACTTTCCAGGTGGCATGACGGGTCGACCCGACTACGCCGGAGATGTCAGAGTCGGCGACGTAGCCCTTGCTCGCCTCAATAAGACGGGCCAGCTTGGTGTCGACCGATGCGAGGTTCTCGGTCACGAGGTCGACATGGGCGTTGTAGACGATTTTGCGTCCAGCAGTCGCCGCCTTCGTCGCCTTGGACGGTTCGTCTTCTCCCTTCGCGACATCGGCGGCAGGCGCTACTGCCTCGGCCGGTGCGTACGCCACCGCAGCCCTCGACTCAACCTTGCTCTCGTCATTGCAGCCGATTATCGCGATCGCGACCGCCGCAAAGGACGCGATCCGAACCTTTCTAGCGCCCCTACCCATCGTCATGAGCCTCCTTACCGGACTTTGACCCGCTGATGTCTCACTACCCCTTATAACGGGCAAACTCTCCTCGCTTTGGAGAAGCAACGGTCCCGATTTACGGAAGTAAGCCGGTCGGGACAGGTCGAAGCAGAGCTGGTCAAAAGGTAAGTGGCTCCCCTTGAATGTCAATTCACTCAATTCACGAATTCATTTTTGATATATCTGCATTTGTATTCCAAGATCAGCCTACGGCCTCACACGTTTCACCAGACACCCTATTTTGCCGACACAACCCAGAGCCAGCGGCTTGACAGTGAGTGATGGTCTCCGTAGCGTGGACGGGTGTTCGGACGAGGTCGGCGAGGGCGAGGTGACAGGGGATGCATCGCGAATTCCATCCGGCCGATATGGATCACCTTCGCGCTCAGGCGTTCGGCGGTGACGGCCATCATCACGACCACGACGACGATCACCACCACGACGACCATCGGGGGCCGGTCGGGCTAACGGCGGTCCTGGGAGCCCTGCTCGCGGCAGACATCCTCTTCGGCTGGCTGGGGTGGACTTCGCTCCGTGCCCCCGGCGGTGTCTCGCTCGCGATGATCGCGGCGCTGATCGGGGCGGCCCGGATTGTCTATGGGGCGCTCGAAGCCCTGTTCGCAGGCCGGATCGGTGCCGATATCGCCCTGGCTCAGGCGTGCATCGCGGCGCTAATTATCGGTGAACCGTTCGTCGCGGCCGAGGTGGTGTTCATTGCGCTGGTGGGCGAGGTCCTCGAAGCGTTTACGTTCGCCCGGACGCAGCGGGAAATCCATCGACTCCTTGAACAGGCCCCGAAGACGGCACGCGTGCGTCGTGACGGCGGCGAGGTCGAGATCCCGGCGTCTCGGGTTGTCGTCGGCGACGTGGTGATCGTCGCCGAAGGGGAGCGTATCCCCGTCGATGGCCCGGTCCTCGTCGGCCGGTCGACCGTCGATCAGTCGGCGCTCACGGGCGAGTCGGTGGCGGTCGACAAGGGGCCGGGGGAGCCGGTCTACTCGGGGACGCTCAACCAGTTCGGCCGGATCGAAGTCCGCGCCGAGAAGGTCGGCCACGAGACGACGCTCGGCCAGGTCCTCCGACTCGTTGCCGACGCCCAGCGCAAGAAAGCTCCGCTCGAACGCGAGGCCGATCGCTACGCCCGCTACTTCCTGCCGATTGTCGAGGTTGTCGCGGGCCTGACCGTCGCGGCGGGCCTGCTCCTGGGTTGGCCTGACGTCTGGTTCCGCGCGGTGGCCGTACTCGTTGTTGCCTGTCCCTGTGCTCTCGTCCTGGCAACTCCCGCGACGGTCCTCGCCGCGATGGCCTGGCTGGCCCGGCATGGAGTGCTCATCAAGGGCGGCGTCGCGCTCGAGCGGCTCGCGAGTTGTGACACGTTCGCCTTTGATAAGACCGGAACGCTCACGCTCGGCCGTCCCGAACTGGCGTCGATTGTTGCCTTCTCGGGCTGGAGCGAGGCTGAGGTGCTCAAGCTCGCCGCGACGGCTGAGCAGGGCAGCAAGCACCCGCTGGCTATCGTCGTGAGAGGGGCGGCCTCGGAGAGGGGCCTGGAACCGTTTCCCGCGAGTGAGGCCACCGCACTCCCCGGCGCGGGGGTCTCGGTTCGATGGCACGCGGTTGGTGACGGCCCTGACACTCCGCCGCATGCGATCCTCGTCGGCAACCGCAGGCTGCTCGAAGAACGCGGCGTCGAGATCGAGGACGAAGCGGCTCAGGCCTTGGAGGCTGTCGACGCTCGCGGTGAGACGCCCCTGCTCGTCGCGGTCGATCAGTGGGTCGTCGGCCTGATCTCGGCGCGCGATGCCGTGCGGCCCGAGGCGCATGACGTCGTCCACGACCTCAAACATCTCAAGATCACCGAGGTGGTCATCCTTACGGGCGACCGGCTCAACGCGGCCAGAGTCGTCGCCAAAAAGGTTCATATCAAGGGGGTCGAGGCCGAGCTTCTGCCCGCCGACAAGGCGAAATGGATCGAAGACCGTCAGGCGTCGGGACGCCGGGTCGCGATGGTCGGAGACGGCATCAATGACGCCCCCGCGCTCGCGCGTGCTCAGGTCGGGATCGCCCTCGGCGGGATGGGGGCCGACCTCGCGGCCGAGGCAGGAGACATCGTGATCCTGGGCGAGCCGCTGCTCGTCTTGCCTGACCTCGTGAAGCTCTCAAAGGCGACCGTACGGATCATCCGCCAGAACATCATCATCTTCGCCTTCGGCCTGAACGCCGTCGCGATGGGATCGGCCGCGCTCGGCATCCTCGGCCCAATCGCCGCGGCGGTCTTGCATCAAGTCGGCTCGCTCCTCGTCTTGCTCAACGCGATGCGCCTGCTCTGGTTTGGCGATTGGGCCTTGACCCCTCCCGGCCGAGTGATCGCCCGCATGCGCGAAGCCGTTCGATCTTGGGACGACCGGATCGACCTCGAACACATCGGCTCGGGTCTGCTCAGGCGGTGGCGAGTGCTCGCCCTGGTCGGGATCGTCGCGTGCGGTGTGTTTTATGCGACCTCAGGCTGGACGGCGATCGGTGCCGACGAGGTGGGCTTGCTCCGTCGGAACGGCCGCTACCTCGGGACGCTCGAACCCGGCCTGCACCTCCGCTGGCCCGAGCCGTTCGAGCGCGTGACGAGGCTCGCGCCCGGCCGGATGCGGAGCGTCGAGGTCGGTTTCCGCTCGGGAGTCGGCGGCACTTCGCAGGCAGAGTCGGGGCGATGGGAAGGCTCGCAAGGGCGCGGACTGGTGGCGAGAGCGGAGGACGAATCGCTCGTCATGACCGGAGACGGGAAACTCGTCGAGATGGCGGTCTCGGCTCAATTCCACCTCGACGCCCGCTCCGATTCGCTTAGACAACATGCGTTCCGCGTGACGGAGGTCGAGACGGCGCTGCGGACTCTCGTGGAGTCGGCGGCTCGGACGGCGGTCGGTCGGCGTCCCCTCGAAGGGCTGCTCACCGGGCTTCGCCGCGAGGCCGAAAAGGCCACAGCCGCCGAAGTGCAGGCCCGATGCGATGTGTACGGATTCGGCCTCGTGATCGACGGGGTCTCGTTCCAGGACGTCCATCCTCCGCTCGCAGTCGCCGATGCCTATCGCGACGTCTCCCGCGCTGAGAGCGATAAGGCCCGACGGATCATCGAAGGAACGACGTATCGTCTCGAACGGACGAAAGCGGCCGAAGGACAATCGGCCCTCTCCCGCAACGCCGCCGAGGCGGGACGGATCGTGACCACTCTCCGCGCCTCGGGCGAGGCCGACGCCTTCATCTTGCGTGTGATCGCCCGCGCCGCCCTGCCGGTACTGACCGATCATCGGCTCTACTGGGAGGCCATCGCCGCCATCTTGGCGGGCAAACCCAAACTCGTCCTTGACCCCGACAAGGCCCACCGCCGTCACCTGATTCTGCCCGACTTCCCACTCGGTCAAAGCGCCGCCATCAAGGGTATCAGCACAGAAAAATAGCCTGAATAGAATCGTCTACAGATGGAATCGATTCTTAAAGTGAGACTTCTCATGCGTCATCCACGTTTGATCCTGCTTGCCTTATTGATCGTCGGTGGACTTGTCATGACGGCCCTCCGCTCGGCGGTGATCGTCGACGAGACCGAGTTCGTGCTTGTCACCGAGTTCGGTCGGCCGGTCGTGATTTATGGGAAAGACGCGGATGAGACCGGGCTGCATCTCAAGTGGCCATGGCAATCGGTGCGTACGATCGACCGGCGGCTCCGCGTGTTCGACTCGCCGCCGCGCGAGTTGATGACCGGGGACAAGAGAAACCTCGAACTCACGAGTTATGTGGCGTGGCGGGTCGTCGATCCCGATCGCTTTCTCCGCTCGGCCGGAATGCTCGACGTAGCCGAGGCTCGACTGAACGAGCGTGTCTCCGCAGCGCTGAGCCACGCCATCGGAACGCGAGAACTCGCCAGCCTCGCGTCGACCGATCCCAAAGTATGGTCGCTCGATACGCTGACCGCCGGACTGGTCAAGACAATCGCCCCGCAGGCCCGAGAGGAGTTGGGGGTCGAGGTCGTCGACATCCGGCTCCGACGCTTCAACCACCCGGTCGAGGTGCGCCCGGCCGTTTTCGACCTGATTCGCAGTGAGCGCAAACAGGTCGCGGCGTCGCTCCGCGCCGAGGGAGAGGCGCGATATCAAGTGCTCACAAGTCAGGCCGATCGCGAACGAGACGCAATCCTCGCCAAGGCCGACGCCGACGCCGAACGGATCAAAGGGCAGGGCGACGCTGAGTCGATGCGGGTGCTCAACGAGGCCCACGCCCGCGACCCGAAATTCTATGAATTTGTCCGCACGCTTGAAACCTATCGAGCTATCCTCGACGACCGGGCGACGGTAGTTCTGTCGTCGTCGAGCCCGCTCTTGCGGCTGTTGACGCAAGGTCCGAGCGAAGACCTGCTCCGCGACACCCCTCCCGTCCCCCCCGCACCCGAGGCCACTCCCAGTGACAAGGTGGCCTCGCCTTCGGAGAAGACGCGATGAGGCTCAAGCGATGGAAGATCGGCCTCGGTCTGCTCGTCAGTACCGCCGCAATCGCGACGGCGACGGGCCTCGTGGTGGTCGCGCCCGGTGAGTCGGTGGTAGTCCGTCGGTTCGGCCGGGTCTTGCCCGAGGCTTGGGGGCCGGGACTGCATCTCGGCCTACCACGCGGACTTGATCGGATCGAGCGGCTTCGGCTCGAAGAGGTGCGACGGGTCGAAGTCGGCCTGGCTGATACGCCCGGGCCGAACGACGAACCCGGGGCCGGTGAGTACCTCACGGGGGACTTGAACCTGATCCACGCCCGCGCGGTGGTGCAGTATCGAGTGGCTGACCCGGTTCGGTTCGTCCTCGCGACTGATGATCGCGAATTCACACTGAGCCGCATGGCCGAGTCGAGCCTCGCCCGCGCCCTCTCACGCAGGGGCATCGAAGCGGCACTCCGGGACGGTCGCGCTGATATCGCCATCGATGTCCGGGACGATCTCGACCGCGCCAGCCGCTCTTATGGTCTCGGCCTGACGATCCTGGGCGTGAGCCTGACCGACGCCCAACCTCCGCTCGAAGTACAGCCCGACTTCGCGGCCGCCCAGTCGGCGAGGAGCGACCTGGAGCGAAAAGGGAACGAGGCCAGGTCTCGGGCCGAAACGGTCGCTATTGCGGCGAAGTCGAAAGCCCGCGCGATCGACGAGTCGGCCCGCGCGGAGGCCGATCGCGGTGTGGCCCTAGCCAAAGCAAGGGCGTCCCGGTTCCTCAGCCTGCTCGCCGAGGCCGAGCGGTCTCGACGGCTGACGGTCCGGAGGCTGTACCTCGACAGCCTCCACGACCTCCTACCGAAGGTCCGACGCAAGATCTTGCTCACCCCCGACGAGCCGGTCGACCTCAGTCTCTTCGGCGTCGAGAAGTAGGTTTATAAGAGGATATCCACAAACTCGGCAATCGCCCGATCGAACGATTGGAAGACATTTGGGACGTTCGGAGCGATCACGTCCGCCGCCGAGAGGTGATGGGTGACTCTCGTGGTTTTTCCGGTGAGAGTGTGACTCTTCGGAACGTGGTGGACGACCGGCTTTCTCACCTTCACTGGTGCCTTTCCGTGTCCCTTCGTCGTGCCGTTGACGGGGACGGTGCCGCCGAAAGTGCCGCCGAAGATCGGCCACCACCCGGTGGGGGAAGGAAGCGGCGTCTTCCCGGAGGTGGTTGTGTTCTTATCTGTTGTCGTACCGGTCCCGCCAATGGTGGTCGTGGTCGTCGTTCCGGTGACGCCCGAGGGGCCTTGAGGGGGAGCTGCCGTAGGCTGGACAATGGCGGTGATGAGGAGTTGGCCAACCGGGGTTCCGAGGCCGGTGGTCGAGACGGTGCTCGCTCCCCCCCGAGCGGCAGAGACCGTCGCCGAGGAATTCGCGACGGAGTGGAAGTCGGCCGAAGAGAGGGCGTAGAGGAGGGGAAGGAGTTGGGTCGCGCCGTCGAGAGTCCCTCGTCCGCTGAGGACGAGTCCCTGGTCAACAATGGCAACAATACCGGCCCAGGCCGGGGCTCCGAGACTGGTGCCGCCGACGACCGACCAGCCGCCGAGTCCGCTCGATGGGAGGGTGGTGTAGACCGAAACTCCTCCGTTCGGATTGGCGAGGAAGGAGACGTCGGGCACCGAGCGGCGGCCGGTTGACTGCACGCCCTTCTGATAATTCGGTTCGGCCGCGTAGCGACTCAGCCCGCTGCTGCCGCCCGACCAGGCCGACTCGCCGCCATAGCCGTTCGCCCCGTTGATCGACAGACTAGTGCCGCCGACGGCGAGGACGTTCGGTGAGGTCGCTGGCCACTGGACCCCGCCGGAGCCGGTGTCTCCGGTGGCGGCGATGAAGGTGATGCCCTGGTGGCCCGACGGCGTGGTGAAGGTGGGGTCGTAAGACGCCTCGTTGGCCATCTCCTTACCGCCCCAACTCATCGAGACCACCACGACACCCGGCGAATTTCGCGCGGTGTTCACGGCGGTAATCAGGTCGTCAATATTATCGGTGGCGGCCTCAACCACGAGGATCTTCGACCCGGGCGCGATCGCATGCGCCCACTCGACGTCGAGCGTCGTCTCCCCCGCCCATCCGTCGTTCGTGTTGGTCGAATCCGAGAGATTCACTTGTAAGAGTGCTGGGGCGGGCAAGCCGTAGGCGGCGTCAAACTGCTGGAGGTCGGACGCCAGGTTGGGGTCGTGAAACGCCACGACGATGGCGATTGTCTGGCCCGACCCGTCGCCCAGAAAGGTCTGGCCTCCCGCTGTGAAACTGATGGCGTTCAGGCCATACGCAGCCTTCACCTGGGCCGGCGAAAAGCCCGTTGGCAAGGTTGTTCCTGAGAGTAAGCAACGGTCATCCAGCCGATCGACGTTCGGACGGAGAACGCGACGGTTCTTGCGGTCCATAAGACGACTCCAAGATGTCGATCCAAGGCAAAGGCGGGCGGACGAACGGCGGAGAGGTGGTCAGACGGGTGTCCCAAATCTAACGCATAAAACCCATGGCCCGCCACATTTTCTTTGAAAAGTTCATGCGTACATGCCGAAAAGACAGTTCGTGACGAATGCGAGGGTTGAGAAAAAGCACCATCCTCTCGGACTCCATTCTGCTCATCAAGCGTGAAATCAATCCGTCTTGATTGTTTCACCGCCGGCGCGGGTCGTCAGTGCATACCACGTCTTCCGATCGAGGTCTGATCGCAAGAACTTCACCGAGCCATCGCAGTTCAGGCTATTGAGACCGCCGGGATGATGCGAGCCGGTGAAGACCCGCCTCAGCTTGGCGTCTTTCCCGTCGTAATTCACGGTGGTGTTCACGTCGAACTCCGTGCCGCCCCAGCCACCGACGCCCCAGCCAAAACTATCGGGCTTCTCAACGCAAGCCAACGTGTAGGAGAGTCCGTCGGTGATCTCCTTAAACTTGACGTTCGTCGTCGGCGTCTTGGCATCCGGGTCGACCACAGTCAGAATCACCCCGAGATGAGAGCCGGGATACGCTTTCGCAGCCTCGGCCCCAGACGCCGCCCGGACGCCGCCCCAGTTTGCCCCGTAATGCCCCGGGCCGAAATCGGTCTTGCCTGGATAGGGCTTGTCGTGATGCGTCGTGATCTTCGACGCCGGTGTGATTTCCACCAATGGATTCGACGGGCAGAGGAAGACGTTCAACTTCACGCCCACCGCAGTACTGTTGGCGGCGTGCCAGTTTTCGAGGTCGAAGTTATAGGCGTTATAGACCGCCGTCTGCTCCATATAGGGCAGGAGTTGCGTGAAGCACCCCTGGCCCGTGCCGTGGCCTATACCGCCTGCGACGGCGCTCATGGGAAGGCTGTCATTCGAGCTGTGATAATTGTGCAACGCCAGGCCGATCTGCTTCATGTTGTTGACGCATTGAGACCGCCTGGCCGCCTCGCGCGAACGCATGAACGCCGGCAACTGGAACGCCACAAACAACATCAAGATCGCCGATGCCGAGACCAGTTCGATCAAGGCGAGTCCATGCTTACGCCTTCTCATGGCAGCCTCCCTAGTAAAGAGGGACGAAGATTGGGACGGCACTCGCCAGCCCAGAACGCATCTTATCGACGCGGCACACCATAGGGTAAGAATTCAGCCACATGTCCACGATCTGGAATCAACCGGGATTGTCGGGGCTGGCGGCCTTGGCTTTCGTGGTCGCGCGTTTCTTGGTCGTCGCCTTCGGCTTGACCGGGACGGTTGGCGCGTCGGGAGACTCGATACGGGAGAGGACGAGCTTGCCCGAGTCGGGGCTGAATTTGAACATAAAGTTCTTTTGAAATGTCTGGCCGAGCAACGGCGGCACGTCTTTCTTGTCGGCGGGCATGATTGTGCAGCTCACGTCTTTAATCGTGAACTTGCCGACCCGCATCGACGACACGGTCATCTGCTTCGCCTCGACGATCGACCCGTCGGCCACCTGGCAGCGTACCGTGGGGTCGTTCGGGCCGGGTTTGAGGCCGATCGACGCGGCGAATTCGGCAGGCAGCACCACGTCGGCCGCACCGGTGTCGAAGGCCATCGGCTTGGTGATCTTGCCGTTGAAGGTGACGTCGAGCCAGAAGATCCCCCCCTGCTTCTTGAGGTCGACCGTCTCGGTCAGCACCAGCGACTCGGCCCGCTCCAAAAGCTTGAGGTTGTTAAGGAACGCCTTCGACGGCCCGAGCACAGGCTTGTTCTTGGTCCCCTGCCCCGCCTGCTCGATCGCCTGGACGACACCAGGATCAGCGGCCAATTCGGCGTATTCTTTGGTGATCGGATCGACCAACTGGCGAAGGTCAAGAATCGCCTGCACATAGGCTTCGCGACGGCCTGAAGCTTGGGCATCAATCTCACGCTTTGCCTCCGGGTTGCCCTCCTGCTGGTGGAGCAGGTTGAGGCGGTCGGTCACGGTGTTCACCACGGCCACGACCTGATTATGCTGCGCCGGGGGCAATTGTTGGGCGAGTTGCTGGTTCAAGGCGATCCGCTGCTGGGTCAACTCCTGGATCATCTGCTTGTTCTCGCGACTCTCCTGGACGTAAGCCTGTTGCTGAGCCAGTGCGTTGCTCATCTGCTTGGAGACCACGCGAGCTTCGTTGAGCTTTTTCTGAACCTCGGCCTCGCCAGCCAACACATAAGTCGTCCCAGATTTTTTGAGGCCCTTCTCTTTCAAGAGATCATCCGGCCCCTCGGCACCGAGACCGACAGCCGCCGAGAAGAGGAGGACCAGTCCCACCAAGCAAGACCAGAGAATTCGAGGCATGTCGGAGGCTCCGCGATCGGCCCAGGCTCACGTCCGACCGTCGACCCACGGTGGATCGGGAGAGGTCGATTTTGATACGTCGATTATCCGCCAGTCCCACCCCCGCGTCGAGGCGTCCGTTCCGGGTGTTGTGTCCTAACCTCGTGCCCACCTGGGATCGATCTGTGTTTCGACAATCCGAGTTCGGTCCCCCTTCCGGAGCAACTCGCGACACTTCGGGGCGATGGCGGAGTTGATTCTTTTAGAGCCTTCGCTGATCGTCGGGACGAGAATCTCCTCATCCCCCGGCAAGGCACGGGTCATCACGGTCGTTCATCGTCGCGACGGGCGGGACACAATGTCTCGATCCGTTCGGGGGGATCGCTAACCGCGCGGAGGTCATGATGAAGAGTGCCAAGAAGCCGGTCGGACGCCTGTTAGTCCTGGCCTCGATTTTGATCGGTTCGGCGATGGCGTCGAAGGTGCAGGCGCAGGTCGGGTCGTATTCGCAGATGGCCCGAATGCAGGCGCAGATGAGGGCGAGAAGCAACTCGGCGATGGGACAAATGGCCCGGATGCAGGGTCAAGCCGCCTCGCGAAACGGGGCAGCGTCGGGGATGATCCGTCAGCAGCATCGCACGATCGTCGCCGAATTGCTCGGGACTCGCGCGATCCTCCACCGCGCGGATCACGACTACAACGGCATGAGGATGCGCGCGATCGGACAGATCGACGTCGCCCTTCGCCACCTCGGCCACAGATCGACGAATCCGGCTGCGATGAATGGTGGAGCGGGTGGGAACGCCCGAGGGAAGGTCTCGAACGTCGGCAACAGCAATGGCGGACGAATGCCGCAGGCGACCTCCGACGCCCATCTCCGCCAAGCCATCCAGCGGTTGCAGACGATTCAGCAGCAGATGACGAATTTGCCCAATGCGTCTCGACACCCCCAGGCCGGCGCGTCGATCCAGAGGGCGATCGCGGACCTCAATCAGGCATTGACGATCCGTTGAGCCTCGAAGTAGCTCACAAGTGGTCGCTGGGTGGCGGGCGAGGATTGCCCTGAAAGATGGAAAGAAACGACCCAGCGATCACTCCGCATTTCGCCCATCATCAGACTTAACCAAGCCTTATAGCTCGATTTAATCCAGACGCTAGAGGACCGTGAGCAAGGCGTCTGGATCGGGACGCCCCAACAGAAAGACTCCACCAGACCACACAACCCTCAAAGTTCTTTTCTCGAACCGTGGTCGACGGAGGTCGATTTCCATTGCCAAACGCGGATCGGTGCGTATTCTTTTGCATCGTAGTCATCAAACGACTACCGTCGGCCGATCGGCCTCATCGGCGATGACGTGCTATGATCGTTAGATACTGTGCCGATCGTTCTGTTCCGAATCGGCGAAATGGGTGGCGTGGGAGCTTTGACATGTCCAGCACAACTTGGCCGGTTGCGTGTCTCTCCGAGCTGCAAGATAAAATGGATGCTGTCTGCTTCGCGATCCTCGCCAAGAAGGAACGGAAGGAGAACGCGAATGGCCACTTCTATATCTGTCATTTTAAGAACAAGTTTCGAACTCTCACTTCGCCGATCTACTCCAATCATTGTCTGTTTGAAGACTCGTCAGGTTGGGAAGAGGGCGTCGCCTACAGAATCGCCTGCACGGGGAGTGCGAGTAAGTACGGATTTCAAATGAGCATCCATGAGATGCGCCGAGCATCTCCAGAGGATGAGGCTGACGGGTACGACGTTTCACTCCTCTACGAGACCTCTCGTTACGAAGTCGAGGAGTCATATCAAAAAATCCTCGCCTTCCTCGACAAATATGTGAGTGACACTCATCTCCATCAGCTAACCCATGCGATCCTCAACGAGCACGAGTCGGATTTCAAACGGTTCCAGGCGGCGGAGAACATCCACCACCCATTTACTGGGGGCTTGATCGAGCACATCCGGAGCGTCGCCCGGATCGCCGCGCAGATGGCCGACCATTATGCTGTTTATTATCACGATCTCAATCCACCCTTGAACAAGAGCCTGATCGTGGCTGGGGCGATTCTCCACGACATCGGCAAGCTCCGCGAATTCGCGTACGACCCCTGCGGTGCCCGATACACGCCGATGGGTCGGCTCGTCGGACATATTATCCTCGGTCGGGACATGATCCGCGAGGCGGCGGGACGGATCAACGGATTCCCTGAAGAGACTCTGCTCCAACTGGAGCATGTGATCCTGGCCCATCACGGCAAGCCGGAATATGACTCACCTCGACGGCCCTGCACCCTCGAAGCGCTCCTCGTCCACTATGCCGACGAGATCGACGCCAAGATGAATTGCGGGGTCCGCGCCCTCGACCAATCTGTCGGCGACGACCCATTCACGGGCCGCGTCTACGGGTGGGACAATTCGAGACTTTATCGGAGTCCTAAGACACCGGACGCTCCGGCGAAGGAACTCTGATCATCGGCGTCGGCTCTCCCGGATGGAAGTCGATCAGTCTCAGCGTCTGGCCGTCCCAGCGGACGTCGTGTGTGCCCACGAAGTCGATCGAGATCCGATCGAAATCGGCTGGCGTATAGCCTTCGAGCATTGAGCAAAGCACCACACGGTTGATAACGCCGTGGGCGACGATCACAACCGTCTTGCCGGCCTCCCGATCCATCAAAGAGCGGAACGCCGGCAAGGCCCGTGCCTGCATCGCCGCAAACGACTCGCCGCCTTGGTGGGTGAAATCGAGGCGACCGGTCTTCCAGTGTTCCTTGGTCGCCTCGTAGATCGGCCACCCTTCGACGCGAGGCTGACCGCTCATCAGCCCCATCTTCCGCTCGTGCAACTCGCGACAGGTGAGAAGAGGCAGGCCGCACGCCAGGGCGATCGCTTCGGCGGTCTCGGCGGCCCGGCGCATCCCGGAAGAATAGATCAAGTCGGGGCGGAACGCGGCGATCCGCTCGCCGGCACGACGGGCCTGTTCGAAGCCCCGGGGGCCGAGGCCGACGTCCGATTCTTCGCCGTGGAAGAGGTCGGGGGCGGCGGTCTCGGCATGGCGGAGCAAGAGGACGCGGGTTTCGGAGGCGTGGATCATTGGGTTGGATCATCTCGGACGAGGAAAGAATCCGCCAAGGGGGGTTGCTGAACCATCTTTGTCGGACTCATGATAAGATTTCAGGGGTGGGCGATGTCGATCCCTTCCCGACGAATTCCGCCGCGACGATCCCGAACTATCCCCGCCCCCCGCGAGCCTGAGCCATGTCCATCGCACGCAAGTATCGCACGATGTTACTCTTCGGCATGCCCGGAAGCGGCAAGGGGACTCAGGGACTGGTCCTCGGGCAACTCCCGTTCCTCGTCCACATCTCTTGCGGAGATGTCTTTCGCAAAATCCCCAAATACGGCGAACTCGGCCGCGAGATCGTCCAATACACGTCTCAGGGCCTGCTGGTCCCCGACGACCTGACCGTCAGGATCTGGGAGCGACATATCCAGATCCTCGAAATGCAGGAACTTCTACTCCCCGACCAGCATACCCTTGTTCTCGACGGCCTGCCGCGCAACCATGCCCAGGCCGTCCGGCTCGACGAGGTACTCGACGTCGTCCAGGTCTTCCACCTCAAGATCACTGACAACGATCAGGCCGCCGACCGTCTTCGCGCAAGAGCTCTCCGGGAGAACCGGCTCGACGACATGAACGACGAAGTCATCCTCCGTCGCCTCAAGAACTATTACGAAGAGACCTACGAGACCCTCCGTTTCTACGACCAGTCGCTCATCTACGATGTCGACGCCTCGCAGTCACCGCTCGAAGTTCTCCGAACCATCATCAACCGGATGTCCGACCTTCGCCACTTCGAAGAAGACCGGGCCAAGGCGAACGCTATCGTTTGACCTTACTCGGCGCAAAGCCTGCGAACGATTGCGGAATCGCCGCGGGGTCGGTACCGTGTGATCATCTTCGACCGCCCTCGGATTCGTCCGACGGGCGGCCCCTCTTCCGTGCGCAGGGCCTCTCTCCGGGCCAGGGCGCGCGTCGCCGTGTCACGACCACCCTGCGACTCACCGACGCAAAGGAATCGCGCCGATGACGGACCAACCACCCGCCGACACGCCCCCTCCCTTCCGGCCTTTCATCGCCCCGAGCCAAAACCTGCCTGAGCTAACGTGGTCGGCGGTCGGGCTGGGGGCGATCCTCGGGATCATCTTCGGGGCCTCTTCGCTCTATCTCTCGCTCAAGGTCGGGATGACGGTCTCGGCCTCGATCCCCGTCGCCGTGCTCTCGATTGCCCTGTTCCGGCTTTTCGGAAAGGGGTCGGGTCGGGTGCTGGAAAATAATATCGTTCAGACTGCCGGCTCGGCGGGAGAGTCGATCGCCTTCGGCATCGGCGTGACGATGCCCGCGTTGATGATCCTCGGCTATGATCTCGATCAGTCGATCTTTCGGCTGGCTGGCATCCCGGTCACTCGCGTCATGCTCGTGGCGTGCCTGGGGGGACTGCTCGGCATCCTGATGATGATCCCACTTCGTCGGGCGTTCATCGTCAAGCAGCACGGTAAGCTCCTCTATCCCGAAGGCACGGCCTGCGCCAAGGTGCTCGTCGCGGGCGATGCCGGCGGCGCGAGCGCCAAGCCGGTTGTCCTCGGCCTCGGGCTCGCGTTTGTCTATCAGTTCTTGATGCAAGGCTTCAAGCTCTGGCAGGAGATTCCCGGCCTGGCGTTCAAGCGGTTTCGAGGTGCCTTCGTCGCGAACGAGGCGACTCCAACACTGCTTGGGGTCGGCTACATCATTGGTTTCCGGACCGCGTCGATCATGGTCGGCGGCGGGCTGCTGGCGTCGTTCGTGCTCACGCCGATCTTCGCCATGTTCATGGCCGACCCGATCCCGCCGCCGGGCAAAGTCTGGTCGACGCTTGAAACCTCGCAGGCCCTCTGGGGGAAGATCCGGAGCGAATACGTCCTCTACATCGGTGCGGGGGCCGTGGCGACGGGCGGGCTCATTAGCCTGATCCAGTCGTTGCCGCTCATCGGCGCGGGGATCGCCGGCAGTTTCCGGTCGTTCGGCCGAGGGCGATTGGGCGAAGATGTTGGCCCCGCGAAGACCGATCGGACCGAGCGTGACCTGCCGATCTGGGTCGTCGTCCTCGGACTGATCGGGCTCGTCGTCGCGATCTCGGCCACCGACCTCATTCCGACGACAACGCCAGGCAGGATCGTCGGGGCCGTCTTGATCGTGATCCTCGGGTTCCTCTTCGTCACCGTCTCATCGCGGCTCACGGGCGAGATCGGCTCGTCGTCGAACCCGATCTCGGGAATGACCGTCGCCACGCTCCTTCTGACCTGCCTCGTCTTCTATCTGCTCGGCTGGATCGGCCCAGGCTATCGGCTCGCCGCGCTCTCGATCGCGGGGATTGTCTGCGTCGCGTCGTCGAACGGCGGCACGACCTCGCAGGACCTCAAGACGGGCTACCTCGTCGGGGCCACGCCCAGAAATCAGCAGATCGCGATCCTCGTCGGAGCGCTTACCTCGGCGATCGTGATCGGGTTCACGCTCCTGCTGCTCAACGACGCGAGCACGGTCTATACCTCAAGTCCCTCGAATCTGCCCACGATCAATCCCCCCGCCGCGTCATCGCTCACTGAGACGTTCAGGTACCAGGATGTCGACTACAAGGTCTGGCGGGTGATGGTCCCCGAGAAGGACAAGGCCGGCGAGACCGTTGCTCTCCCGGGCAAGTATCTCGTCGACTCGACAACCGGCAAGGTCGCGTGGCTGATCGACCCCGGCATCAACGGCCGGATCAAGACGAAAGACGATGGCACGACGACCGTCACCAAGTACGATGCGCCCAAAGCGTCGCTCATGGCCTTGATCATTGATGGGATCATGGCGGGCAAGCTGCCGTGGGGCCTGGTCATCATCGGTGCGTTCATCGCGATCGTGCTCCAGCTCGCCGGAGTGCCCGCCTTGGCGTTCTCGGTCGGCGTCTATCTGCCGCTGGCGACCTCAATGCCGATCTTCGTCGGTGGCCTGATTCGCCTGATTGTCGACCGGATCAAGAAGACACCCAGCGCAGAGTCGGATTCGAGCCCGGCAGTCCTGCTTTCAAGCGGATATATCGCCGGCGGTACGATCGCCGGGACGCTGATTGCGTTCATGGCGTTCATCCCCGGCGCGATCGGCCTGTTCGACCTCTCACGCTTCCTGCCCGCTGGATATAACGAGAGCCCCCTGCCCGCCGTCATTGCCTTCGCCGTCCTGGCGATAGTCCTGGCCTTGGTTGGCACCGGACATCTGCTCCATGTCCGAGAGCCGAAGGCGGCCGACGACATCGGGCTTCGCGAAGAGAACCTCTGAAGACCGCCCGACGGATCGTGACGACCTTACCACCCGGAGGATGACACATCATGTCGCTTCGCAAACGGTACGCATCCATCGCCGTGTTTGCCGCTCTGACTCTTGGAGGTCTCGTGTACGCCGACGAGGGAATGTGGACGTTCGACAATCTGCCGCTCAAGACGCTCAAAGACCGCTACGGCTTCGAGCCGACGCCGGAGTGGGTCGAGCACCTGCGGGCGTCGGCCCTCCGGTTCAACAACGGCGGATCGGGCTCGTTCGTCTCCGCCGACGGTCTGGTGATGACCAACCACCACGTCGGGGCCGACACGCTCCAGAAAATCAGCACCAAAGAGAAAGACTATTATAAAGACGGCTTTCTCGCTAAGACGCATGCCGAGGAAGCCAAGGCCCCTGACCTCGAATTGAACGTCTTGATCGGCGTTGAGGACGTGACCGACCAGGTCAACGCCGCCGTCTCGAAGGACTTGGACGACGCCCGCGCGAGCGTCGTGCGCCGAGGCGTGATGGCCAAGATCGAGAAGGAATCACTCGACAAGACCGGGCTACGAAGCGACGTGGTCACGCTCTATCAGGGCGGCAAATACTCGCTCTATACGTACAAAAAGTATACCGATGTCCGACTCGTCTTCGCCCCTGAATTCGACGTCGCCTTCTTCGGTGGAGACCCCGACAACTTCGAGTATCCTCGCTTTGACCTCGACGTCTGCTTCTTCCGCGCCTACGAAGATGGCAAGCCTGCCAAGCCCAAGCACTTTCTCAAGTGGAGCCAGCACGGCTCGAAAGAGGGAGACCTGACGTTCGTCGCCGGACATCCCGGACGGACCAGTCGACTCAACACCGTCGCGCACCTCGAATATCTCCGCGACAAGAGCTTCCCGCTCCTCCTCGATAGGCTTCACTCGAGCGAAGCGCACTTGGTTGAACATAGCAAGAAGGGCAAGGAAGAGGCCCGCCAGGCGAAGGAAGACCTCTTCGGGATCCAGAACAGTCGCAAGGCACGCGTGGGCGGGTTGAAGGGTCTCAACGACAAGACCTTGATGGCACGCAAGAAGTCGGACGAGGATTCACTCCGCGCCCGGATCAAGTCTGACCCCGCCAAGCAGGCGGCGTACGGTGCGGCCTGGGATAAGATCGCCGAGGCGCAGAGAGTCGCTGACTCAATCCGCATCCCCTATGCCATGATCGAGGCGGGCTACGGCCTTGACTCAAACCTCTTCCACATCGCCCGCACGCTCGTTCGGATGGCGGAGGAGAAGGGGAAGCCCAATTCCGACCGTCTCCGAGAGTATCGCGATTCTGCGCTCGAATCGCTCGAACTCGACCTGTTCTCGACCGCGCCGATCTATCCCGAATTCGAGGCGGCCAAGCTCGCCCACTCACTCGCCTTCTGGAAGCGGCTGACCCCCGACGACCCGATCCTCGCCGAAGTCTTGCACGGCAAGTCGCCGGAACAGGCCGCGAAGGACCTGGTCGCAGGCACGAAGCTCGCCGACGTAGCCGAGCGAAAGAGGCTCGCGGCCGGTGGTTTCGCGGGCAAGAAGGAGCTTGAAGATCCGCTGATCTGGCTCGCTCAGACCGTCGATCCACAGGCCCGTGCGGTGCGAAAGATCCGCGAGGAGAACGTCGACGGCGTCCAGACCGCCCAATACGCCTTGATCGCCCGCGCGATCTTTGCCGACCAGGGGTCCTCGGTCTATCCCGACGCCACCTTCACGCTCCGGCTCGCCTTCGGCCAGGTGAAGGGCCTCGAAATCGACGGCAAGATGATCCCCCCCTACACCACGCTCGGTGGGGCCTTCGAGCACGCGGCCAAGCACGGCGACAAGGAGCCTTACAGGCTGCCCGAGAGCTGGATCAAGGCCAAGGCCGAACGCAGGCTCCGGCTCGACACCCCGCTGAACTTCATCAGCACGGCCGACATCATCGGCGGCAACTCGGGCAGCCCGGTCGTCAACAAGGAGAACGAAGTCGTCGGCCTGATCTTCGACGGCAACATTGACTCGCTCGTCCTTGACTTCGCCTATGACGACCGACTCGCCCGCGCGGTCTCGGTCGACTCACGTGCGATCGTCACCGCGTTGCGGTCGATCTACGGGGCGGAAGGGCTGGCCAGTGAGTTGACGGGAAAGTAAGGTTTCATCTCTCATGACGGCCCGTCTTTCTTGTGAGAGACGGGCCGTTTTCGTTGGATCGCAGTCGGATTGTCGTGGTATTCTGGGGCATCGCCACGCCTCGCTCATCGAATCGCCAATCCGGAGTCTTCGCCGATGACACCCGTCGATCGCAGGCATTTCCTCAAGAACTCGGCCGCGCTGGCTGCGAGCCTGGCCGTCCTTGAAGCGACCTCAACGAGGGCCGCCGAACCCGTCGCCGACACGGGCGGGAAGAAGGCCGGGGCCAACGATGTGATTCGGCTCGCCATGATCGGCGTCCGAAGTCGCGGGATGGAGCATATCGGGGGCTACAGCAAGCTCAAGGACGTCAAGATCACCCACATCTGCGACGCCGATCGGAACGTGATCGGTCCCGCGATGCTGGCGGTGACAGCGCGGAACGGGTCGGCACCGAAGTTCGTTCAAGACCTCCGGGCGGTGTTGGACGACAAGAACGTCGATGCCGTCTCGATCGCCATGCCGAATCACTGGCACGCCCTCGCGACCATCTGGGCCTGCCAGGCTGGGAAAGATGTCTACGTCGAGAAGCCGGTCAGCCACAACGTCTTCGAAGGCCAGAAGATGGTCGAGGCCGCCCGCAAGTACGAGCGGATCGTCCAGACGGGAACCCAGTGCCGGAGCCACAAGGGCATCCAGGACGCAATGGCGTTCCTCCACTCGGGCAAGCTCGGCAAGATCTACATGGCCAAGGGACTCTGCTACAAGCCTCGTGGATCGATCGGCCACAAGCCTGACGGCACGCCGCCCGAAGGGCTCGACTACAACCTCTGGACCGGCCCGGCCGAGATGCGTCCGTACAACCCAAACAAGCTCCATTACAACTGGCACTGGATCTGGAACACTGGCAACGGCGACCTCGGCAACCAGGGCATCCATCAGATGGACGTCGCCCGCTGGGGCCTGGGCGCCGAATTGTGGCCAACCACGATCCAATCGAGCGGGGGCCGGTTCGGCTACAAAGACGACGGCGAGACCCCCAACACCCAGATCTCCAGCTTCCGCTGGGACGATTGTGAACTCGTCTTCGAGGT
>JANXSY010000172.1 GCA_025356435.1 Isosphaeraceae bacterium
CCCAGCGCTCGCCGTAGCGTGGGCTGTCGAGCAGTCGATCGACGACTCGCTCATACGCGGTGGGCGAGGGGTCATCAAGGAACGAGTCGATCTCCTCGGGAGAGGGCGGCAGACCCGTCAGGTCGAACGTGACGCGACGGAGCCACTCAGTCCGGCTCGCGGCAGGGGCGAACCCCCAGCCGTGCGTTTCGAGCTTGGCCACGAGGAAGGCGTCGATCGGATTCCGTACGCTCTCCTCGCCCTGAACTTTGGGCGGTATCACCTTCTCCACCGGCTGGAACGCCCAGTGCTTCCGGCTTTCGTCCAGAGGTGAGCTGCTTGCCAACGCCTCACGGGGATCGACCGCGCCGGCATTCACCCAGCGCTCAAAATCGGCGATCGTCGTCGCCGCGAGTTTCGGCCCCTTCGGGGGCATCGCCAGGCCCTCAACATGTTGGAGGGCCTGAACGAGCAAGCTCTCGGCCGCCTTGCCGGGGACAATTGCGGGGCCGGTGTCGCCGCCTCGGAGCATCCCCGCCCGCGAATCCAAGAGCAGCCCGCCCTTCACTTTCTCGGCCTTCGCCGAATGACATCGATAGCACTCGGCCACGAGGACGGGCTCGATCTTCGTCCGGAAGAGGGCGGCTTCATCCGGCTCGGCCGCGCCGGCGGTTGGCGCGACGAGACGAAGGATTGCGATGAGCGTACTTCGCAGCACGATAGATCGAGAGGAGATTGATGATGGATTCATCGTGTCTTCGGCCCCTCAGAGCAAATCGGCGGCGAAAGTCATATCCAATGATAACCAGAAATCCGACGGTATTGCTACGCCGCCTCCGCCGGGGTACGGTGCGTCCATCAATCCTATCGGCCGCTTGGAGCAGATATCGCCTACTCGCCCCCGTGACACGGTGTTTGGAAATTCTTAGCTCGTGGAGGGCCGCCCATGATCCTGACTCGTCGCGCGATGCTCGCCACCTGTGCGGGGGCCGTATCAACGTTGCCCCTCACGAACGCCCAGGAGACCTCGAAGAGTTCGCTCGGACTGGTCATCCACTCATTCGGTGTCAGGTCTGAGTTCGAGAAGGGGGCAGACGGCAAGGCCCGGATCGCCGACCCGGTTCGCTACCTCGAACATTGTCGAGGACTAGGGGTCTCGGCCATACAAGTGGGGATCGGGACTCGCGACGACGTCTATGCCGACGACCTCAAGGCACGTGTTGAGGCGGCCTCAATGGCGATCGAGGCGATCATCTCGCTGCCCCGCGACCAGTCCGATCTCGCCCGATTCGAGGCCGAGGTCCGCACGGCGAGGCGAGTCGGGGCGACGATCGCGCGGACGGTGATGCTCTCCGGCCGTCGTTACGAAAACTTCGACTCGATCGAGGCGTTCCGCACGTTCACCGACCACGCCTCAGCGTCACTCGCGATGGCCGTGCCAGTCGTGGTCCGCCACGGCGTCAGGCTCGCTGTTGAGAACCACAAGGATTGGCGGGCCGACGAGTTCATCGACGTGCTCAAGCGGATCGGTAGCGACCACGTAGGCGTCTGCCTTGATGTGGGTAACAGCATCGCTTTACTTGAAGACCCGATCGAGGTGGTTGAAGCCTTGGCCCCGCTCGCGATCACAACTCACTTCAAGGATATGGCCGTCGAGGAATCTCCCGACGGGTTTCTCCTCGCCGAAGTCCCGCTCGGCACCGGGCTGATTGATCTGCCTCGGGTCGTCAGGACGCTCCGTGCGGCCCGGCCGAATATTCGGTTTCATATTGAGATGATCACACGAGACCCTTTGAAGATCCCCTGCCTAACCGAACGCTACTGGACGACATTTCCGAACCTTCCTGGCAAACATCTCGCCCGGTCGCTCGCGATGGTCCGCGCACACCAACCTACGGCTCCCCTGCCCCGAGTTGCGGGGCTCGATCGGGCGGATCGACTCCGAGTCGAGGACCGAAATATCCGCCTGTGCGTCACCCACGCCCACGAGACGCTCGGACTCTGAGCGTGCCGTTGGCGGTCAGATCGGGTCGTCCCTGACTTCGGCTTTACGCGTGGCGAGATCAGGAGGCAATCCAGGCGCGACTTTCAAGTGCCGGTGAGGTTGAAGCCTTGAACTATCGGTCCCTAGATCGCCCCAAGACCACCCGCCGATGTTCTAGCGGGCCACAACGGGTAGGAAAATCCAGTCACCGGCCCCGTCAGAGCCGATCGAGTCCTGCCGTGAACAACTCAATGTCGCCCCCCATTGGCGTGAAGAGTTCGTCCTCGACGCTATCGACGATATCCCGGGCCAACTGGTACTGGGCCACTCCACGCTCGGTCAGTGAGACGAGTTTGACCCGGAGGTCATTTTTGCTTGGGCGTCGATCAAGGAGCCCCTTCGCTTCAAGAGCGCGGACGACCTGGGAGGTCATCATCTCATCCGTCCCAACGACTCGCGATAGCAGGGCCTGGCTGATCGGTGCCCGGCCTGCGATATCTTCGATGTCATCCAGATCACCCATTTTGGCGATCCCGTCTAGGAGGATGAACTGGACATGAGTGAGTCCTATCGAATGAAGACCATGGTTGACTGTGCGCTGCCAAGCATTCGCCGCACGCCAGAGCTTGAACCCGACACGTTTCTCTGTCATGACCTCGGAGTTCATAATGTCTTCCTCACTGTGTGATACCAGCCACGAGGCGATGAGGCAAATTAGTGGGATTCAAAACCGGCGATCGGGTTGGGCGGCAAACTTATCAAGTCGCGCCGGTTAGTTTGTGCCTTCTCATGAGAGACTTCAAGGGCGGGTCTGGATATCTTGTAAATTATGGTCTCAAGAATTTAGTAAGCAACTTTACCAAATCCGACTCGTTGTGTTTCGGACTGCGACCGGTGGATCACTCGCTCGGACCGATCAAAGGTGACACTTAAAGGCCTTTAGATCGCGCGGCATGGTATATTCCGTCGTCGTCGAGCAGGGACAATCCGTGTTCTTCCATGACGCAGGGAAGTTCGCTCGTGGCGAATACACGCTCGGCAAGGCCGACCAGTACGGCCAGCGGATCGACATCAAGATCGAATTGGCCGGAATCGGCGATGCCGCCGGTAAGCCGAGCCACCTTAGCTCCGGTCGGAAGATCCAACCTGATGGCTCGATCAATATAAACACGCCTTTTTCAGGGTTCACCAGGTGACATATGGAACCGCAATTGTATGACAAGGTACGATTGATTACCGGCCGCTTTTCGTCAGCGGAGGGTGTCGCACAGGGTGCGTTGGGTTACGTCATCGAAATCTACGAGGATGGCAATTGCGAGGTAGAGTTTTCCGACAAGGATGGCGTCACTTATGCTTAGATTGTAGCCAGACCTGAAGAACTTGAGAAAGTAGGTGTAGTGGAGTGACCTTACACGCCCGCCCAAGCAGAGCCACTCACCGCCCTCCACCCCCCGCCCCGACCACCCTTCTTCCTGGCACAGCGCCCGATGGGCGGCCAAAGGGGACATTGCTGAATGGCGTGGACCTAAAATGGTGACGGCCATCGGGCCGAAGCCTCAACCACGATGATATCACGACCGACCATGATCATCTCGCCGCCATTCCCTCTCCGGAATCGCCATCAGAATACCGCATCAGATTTCCCTACGGATCGGGAATGAAGCACGCGTGTTCTGTAGAACAGCATCAGGAGAACCGCTCATGAAATCGATCGCCGTCTGGATTGCCGTCGGGGTGTTCGCCCTTCCCTCACTGGCGAAGGCCGCCGAGCCGTCGCCGAAGTACGACCGGCGATGGGTCTGGGTGATGTCGAATCTGCTGGTCGACAAGGAAGCTGACCGCGTCGTCGCGTTGATTGAGAAGGCGGGACAAGAGGGCTATAACGGGCTCGTACTCAGCGACTACAAGCTCAACTTCGCCGAACGGATGCCCAAGTCCTATCTCGAGCATGTCGAACGAGTCAAGCGGGCGGCCGAGAAGGCCGGAGTAGAGATCATCCCGGGCCTCTTCTCGATCGGATACAGCAACGGGTTGCTCACGCACGACCCGAACCTCGCCGAGGGGATGGCCGTTGACGACGCCCCATTCGTCGCCAAAGGGCGCGAGGCCGTCCCCGTTCCCGACCCCGCATCCAAGCTCAAGAACGGCGACCTCGAAACGACCAAGGGAGACACGTTCGTTGGATTCGGTTATCAAGATGGTCCCGGTCAAGTGACATTTGCCGACCGCGCGGTGACGCATGGGGGGAAGGTCTCGTGCCGGATGGAGAACTTTGGGACCGTGCCCGTCAGCCGGCTGATCCAGTCGGTCAAGGTGAGGCCACACGCCCTCTATCGCCTCTCCTGCTGGACAAAGACGCGAAACCTCCACGGGGGCCAGTCGTTCCGGGTCATGGCGATCGGCGCCAAGGGCACAGCGCTCAGTTTTCAGGAAGGGGGACTGGAGGAGACGCGTGACTGGACGCGGCTCGAAGTTGCATTCAACAGTCAAAATGAGACCGAGATCAACCTCTATGCCGGCCTCTGGGGGGCCAAAGACGGCACGCTCTGGATCGACGACCTCGAGTTCGAAGAACTTTCGCTCGTCAACGTCCTTCGACGCGAGGGCTGTCCGTTGCAAGTCAGGTCGGCCGACGGCCAGACGGTCTACGAAGAGGGACGAGACTTCGACCCGGTGCAAGACCCGAAACTCGGGCAAGTTCCCTATGCGGGGGAGTTTGAATTCCATCACGAGGGCGCGAAGATCCGGCTGAAGCCGGGATCACGGATCAAGGACGGCGATCGCCTGCGAGTGAGCTGGTATCACCCGGTGCTCGTGCTCAGCGGCTATGCAATGTGCTGCGTCAGCGAGCCCAAGGTCTATGAGGTCCTGCTCAACCAGGCGAAGCAGATCGAGGCGATGTTTCACCCCAAGACGGTGTTCATGCAGCACGACGAGATCCGGGTCGCCAACTGGTGTCGAGCCTGCCAGGCCCGCAAGCTCACCCCAGGCGCACTCCTCGCTGACAACGCGAGGAGATGTCAGCAGATCCTCAAGCAGACCAGCCCCAACGCTCAGGTTGTCGTCTGGTCCGACATGTTTGACCCCAACCACAACGCGGTGAAAGGGCCTTATTACCTCGTCAACGGCAGCCTCGAAGGCTCGTGGGAAGGGCTTGAACCTTCCGTTATCATCGCCAACTGGAACGGCGGCAAGGCGAAGGCAAGCCTCGACTTCTTCGCCAAGCGAGGACATCGTCAGGTGATCGCGGGATATTACGACGCCGACGACAACTTCGCCACCTGGCACTCCGCCGCGCAGGGCGTGCCGAAGGTCGAGGGATTCATGTACACGACCTGGCAAGCCCACTATGACGATCTGGCCCGTTATGGGACGCTCATGAAGGGAGGGCCGAAGTGATGGCGGATCGACAGGCGACTGTGCGACTTGTTGAAGAATCCGAGGCGACAGGCCGCGTCGCCGCGATCTTCGACGACATCAAGGCAACGAAGCGGATCGACTTCGTGCCGGCAATCTGGCGAGTCCTCGCGACCAATCCAGCCCACCTCGACCTGATGTGGACACGCCTTAAAGCCATCATGCATCCCGAGGCCGACGGCGGAACGAGCCGACTTGACCCTCTGACCCGCGAGATCATCGCCTTGGCCGTCTCGGCGACGAACGGTTGTTCCTATTGTATCAACTCGCACACGGCAGCCGTGCGAAAGCTGGGACTGGACGTCGAGGGGTTAGGCGAGGTGATGGCGATCGTCGGCCTCTTCAACTCGACGAACGCCATCGCCGAGGGCTATCAGATCGAGCCTGACATCCTGCCCCCGCTCGATTGATCGGGGGATCAATTTTTGATCGCATCTTCACCAGGCACGTCCATACCCAACGCTTTCTGATGCCCGTTCGAGTGGGCGATGCCGACATGGGACATCTGGACCGGAATGACTTCCGGTGTGGATGAGACCATCCGGCGGTCGGCGAACCACTGGATGACGTAATAGAACACGGGCGTCAGGAAGATGCCGAAGAAGGTGACGCCGAGCATCCCGCTGAAGACGGCCGTGCCGAGCGTCCGCCTCATCTCGGCCCCCGCTCCCTCCGAGAGGACGAGCGGGACGACGCCGAGGATAAAGGCGAATGAGGTCATCATGATCGGCCGGAGCCGGAGCGTGACGGCCTCAATCGTCGCCTCATAACGCGGGACACCCGCCTCTCGCCTCGACTTGGCGAATTCAACGATCAAGATCGCGTTCTTGCATGCGAGGCCGACGAGTACGACGAAGCCGACTTGCGTGAAGATGTTAATATCCATCTTCGCCATGAGGACGCCCGCGATCGAGCAGAGCAGGCACATCGGTACGACGAGAATCACCGCAAGCGGCAGCGACCAGCTTTCATACTGCGCCGCGAGCACGAGGAAGACGAGGACGACGGCCAGGATGAAGACCATCATCGCAGTCGCGCCGTTTTCGAGTTGGAGCAACGCGAGTTCGGTCCACTCGTGACGCATCGTGGACGGCAGGCCCTCGCGGACGACCCGATCCATCTGGCTGATCGCCTGGCCCGAGCTGGTCCCCGGAGCGGGATTACCGTTGATCGCGGCGGCGGGATACATATTGTATCGCATGATAAGATTCGGCCCGAGCACTTCCTTGATGCTCGCCATCGACCCGAACGGCACCATGCCCGAGCGTTCGTTGCGAATCTTGAGCTGTTTAAGGTCATCAACCTGCTTTCGGAAGTTGGAATCGCCCTGGACGTTGACTTGCCAGGTACGTCCATACTTGTTGAAATCGTTGACGTAAAGCGAGCCGAGGTAAACCTGAAGTGTGTTGAAGAGTTCGGCGACCGAGATGCCCATTAGCTTGACCCTGTCGCGATCGATGTCGAGGTAGAGCCAGGGCGTATTGGCTCGGAAGCTCGAAAAAAGGTCTTTGAGGCCGGGCGTGTCGTTGCCGTTGGCGACGACCTGATCGGTCACCTTCTGGATTTCCCTGAGCCCGCTGTCTCCGCGATCTTCGAGCACGACCTTGAAGCCACCCGCAGTACCGAGGCCCTCGACCGGCGGTGCGCCGAAGACGGTGATCTCCCCCTCGGAGACCTCGGCGAGGAGGGTCTCCTTTAGCTTTAACGCGATGCCGTCGCCCGAGAGTTCGGGGCGGGTCCGATTGTGGAACTCGTCGAGCATCACGTACATCGAGGCGAAGTTGGGCGCGTTCGCGTTGAGCAAGAGCGACTGGCCCGAAATCGCGACGGTATGGCTCACCCCAGGGACCTTGCCCGCGACCTCTTCGACGCGAGCCATCACCTCCTGCGTGTGCTCAACCGAAGTCGCGTCAGGCATGCGGACGTTGACGAGCAGATAGCCTTTATCCTGCGACGGGATAAATCCCGAAGGGGCCTGAGTGAATCCGTAATAAGTCAGATAGAGCAACCCGCCATAGCCGATCAGAACGAGCACGCTCACCCTCAATAGGCCGGCAACGATCTTCGCGTAAATATTGGTCGCGTGCTTGAATCCGACGTTAAAGAGCCTGAAGAACCCTGAAAGGATGCGGTCGAGCACCGGCCCAATCAACCAGCCGATGATCGCGCCCGCCAACGATGCGACAACCTCATTCGCCCAGGGGTACTCGACGATCATCCTCGCCAATCGCGGCGAAGTTTGGGTAAGGCTATCGAGGTGTGTCGAGAGAAATTGATAGCAGAGTAACCCGCCGAGGAGTGCATAAGCCACGCGCGGCAAGGCTTCGCCGTGCTTGCCGTCGCGTCGGGGCTTGAGTAGCAAGGCAGCAAGCGCGGGGCTGAGGGTCAGCGAGTTGAACGTGGAGATGACTGTCGAGACGGCGATGGTCAGCGCGAACTGCCGGAAGAACTGCCCCACGATCCCCGTGATGAACGCACACGGCACGAACACCGCCGTCAGCACCAGACCGATCGCGATCACCGGACCTGAGACTTCATTCATCGCTTGAACAGTGGCGTCCCGGGGGGCCATGCCCTGTTCAATATGATGTTCGACCGCCTCGACGACGACGATGGCGTCGTCGACCACGATCCCGATCGCGAGCACGAGCCCGAAGAGCGTGAGGTTGTTCAATCCAAACCCGAGCACGGCCATCGCGGCGAAGGTGCCGATGATGGCGACCGGAACCGCAATCAGCGGGATGATCGCCGATCGCCAGTTCTGAAGGAACAGCAGCACGACGATCGCGACGAGGATCACGGCGTCTCGGAGCGTGTTGAAGACCTCGCGGACCGATTCCGTGATGAACGGCGTGGTGTCGTAAACGATCTTATAGTCGAGCCCGTCAGGGAATCGAGTGCTCAACTCTTCCATCTTCGACTTGACCTTCTCAGCGGTCTTGAGCGCGTTCGAGCCCGGCCGCTGATAGATCGAGAGAGCGACCGAGGGGCGGCGGTCGAGTGTACATGTCTGGTCATAGGCCTGGGCACCAAGTTCGATCCGGGCCACGTCCTGAAGCCGTACGAGCCGGCCCTCGGCATCGGTCTTGAGGACGATATTCTTGAACTGCTCTTCGTCTGTGAGCCGCCCGAGCGTGCTCATGGTGTATTGAAGAACCTGTCCAGGCGGGACCGGCGGCTGGCCGATCTGACCGG
>JANXSY010000170.1 GCA_025356435.1 Isosphaeraceae bacterium
CGCCTCGGTGAGGAAGATGCTCGGCAAGGTCCAGAACGCCGGCAGATAGGCCTTCAGGCCCGCCGCCGCGATCGTGAACAGGCCGATCATCAGCGGCAGGGGGTGCTGCGCGACGAGTGTGAGAAAGAGCGCGGTGGCCCCAATATAGATCGGCACCGCCGCATGCAACCGGCGCTCTTTGGTGCGGTCAGAATTGCGGCCGACGAAGAGCTGGCCCAGTAATGACCCCACAGCCGGGGCAATCAAGATATATTGAAGCTGGTCTTTCGTGAGCCCATACCACGCCTTGAGGATCGTCGGCAGGAACGACTCGACGCCGTAATTGCCCGTGACGATGAAGAAATAGGCCGCCGCCAGCCAGAGCACCTTGGGATGCTTGAGCGCCTCGCCCCAGCCCATATGGCGGTTCCCCTTGCGCTCAGCCTTCTCGCGGGCAAGCTCGGTCTCAAGCGCCTCACGCTCGTCGGTGTCGAGCCACTTCGCCTTGGCCGGCCGGTCGGTCAGGAAGAACAGCACGACCACCCCCAGCACCACGGCGGGGATGCCCCAGGCGATGTAGACCCACTGCCAGCCGAAGAGGCCGAGCAGTTTGGGATAAATATGCGTCACGCCTCCGATCGTTTCCGACGTGCCGATCTTGAGCAGTGGATAGGAGAGCAAGGGGCTGGCGATCATCGCGATCGGCGTGCCGATCAGGAACCAGGAGAGAGCCTTGGCGCGGTCGCGCGACGGAAACCAGTGGGTGAGATAGACGATCACTCCCGGAAAGAAACCCGCCTCGGCCAGCCCGAGAATGAACCTCGCGGTATAGAACTGCCAGGGGACTTTCACCAGCGACGTGAGCGCGGCGACGATCCCCCAGGTGATCATGATCCGGCTGATCCACTTGCTGGCGCTCCACCGCTCGACGATCAGCGACCCGGGGATTTCCAGGAGGAAATAGCCGATGAAGAAGATGCCAAAGCCAGTGCCGAGCACGTCGTTATCAAAGCCGACGAGGTTGATCTTCATCGTGTCGAAGGCGATCGCCACATTGCTGCGGTCGATGTAGGCGATCACATAGCAGAAGAAGAGGATCGGCAGTAGTCGCCGAAACGCTTTGGCTCGGGCGCGGTCGAGCGGCGAGAGGGACGGGCTCGGGGCGTCGGTCGACATGAGGCGGTCTCGCGGCTCGGTTCGAATCGAGTGGATCTTGCGTGGGGCACCGAGATTAACGCGCGCAGGCCCTCATCGCAACGAGGGCCTGAGACGCGTCGGCTAGGTCGAGACCCAATCCCAATCAGAATGAGCGATACGCTGTTTCCGGGGACCCGCATCTGGTTCCCTCCCCACAAGGAGGGAGGGGACCAGAAAGCCTTTGAAACAGAGATCGAGGGCGGTCGAGGTGTTATCATGGAGACCCCGGCCCCCGTCACTTGTTCTATTGGAGGGATCTTCATGGATCACGGCATCGTGGTGGCGTTCGACGCCAAGAAGGGGTTCGGATTCATCCGGTCGCGAGCGTTTGGAGACGATATCTTCGTCCACGCCTCGGCCGTTGAGGGGGGTGCGCTCGAGGTCGGGCAGAGGGTGACGTTCGCAGCCGAGGCGTCGGAGCGGGGGCCGAGGGCGTCAAGGGTCGTGCCCGGCCGCAGGGGGCTCAGCCCGGCAAGGGCGGCGGGGGCGGGGCTGGCTGTCGGACTCCTTGTCGCGACGCTCGGGCTCCACCGGGCGGGCCTTGGCTGGCTGGGGGCCTGGCTCGTTGGCATCAACGTCGCGACATGGTTGGCCTACGCCTTCGACAAGCGACGGGCCGGGCTCGGCGGCCGTCGAGTGCCCGAGGCTGTGCTGCTCGGCCTTGCCCTGATCGGCGGCTCCCCGGCCGCGATGGTGGCGATGGTCGCACTCCACCACAAGACGCGCAAGCGGGCGTTTCTGATCCCCTTCGCCGCCGTGCTGCTGGTCCAGGCAACGGCACTGGTCTTCGTCTTCAAGCCGCGTTGAATCCGCGCGCACCTTGAGCGTTCGGCCCTCATCAGAGAGCCTTATGAACGCTACTTAAGCCTCTACAGATCGACTATCGCCGATCTTTGCGGTCGGGATCGACGGTCATGAACACCGGAACGGTCGCATATTGGCCCTTTGACGACTCGACCGGGCTCACCGGCGAGGTGGGCGGACGCGAAATGATGGGTTCGTTCCGGATCGTCCG
>JANXSY010000190.1 GCA_025356435.1 Isosphaeraceae bacterium
GATAAAATGGAACTCGCGCTGGGTTTCCTTCCAGGGCCGGAGATGGTCGGCCATGATCATCCAGACGATCGTCAGCATCATCGCGATCGAGGAGATCGCGAAGACGACGTGAAGTCTCGTCTGGCTGCGGAACGTTTCCTCGCGTGCGGGCATGTCTCAGAGCCTCAAGGGAAGGACTCGGGGCAGAGGGTCCGGGGACTCGGGTTCCGGGGACTGCGGGACGGGCGAGACGCTTTGGACTCTCAGCCCTGGGCGTCTCTCGCGATCGTCCGGCACCCCCCTCGACCTCGATCCTCCCGTCAGATGTTGAAGAAGTATTCCGGGATCGCAACCAGGTATTTCAGATTCAGGGTCCATCGAAGAACCATCTTGATCGGCAGGCTCGCCATGAACAGGATCAGTGTCGCGAGCACGGCATATCGCACCCATCCCCCCTGGAGACGGATCTTCCGGAAGAAGAACTTCTCCATGAGCGGGGGAAGCAAGATGAAGTAGCTGAGTACGACGAGAATTCCTGGTAGCTCTCTTATTAGAATATTCACTGGTCTTCGGGTGCCCAGCATCTGGACCCAGAAGATCTCCGAGAGATTGACGTTGTTGAGCGGGATCAGCTTGTGAACGTCCCAGTATTCATACGGCCCGAAGAAGTTCCAATTCGGACCCCGGAGGAACGTGCCGAGGAGGATGAGCACGACCCAGAGGACGAGGTAGCCGTACTGGAACGTGAGGTAGGCGAACTTGCGCTGGGCGATCGTGTAATAGCCGTTGCCCTGCTTGTTCGTGTCGATGTACGGCATCGCCATCAAGCCGACGACGATCATGCTCGGCAGGACCACTCCGGCCATCCAGGGGTCGAAGTAGACGAGCATTTCCTGGAGACCGAGGAAGTACCAGGGGGCCTTCGACGGATTAGGCGCGGTGGTCGAGCTCGCCGGCTGTTCGAGCGGGGCCTGAAGTGCGATAGCCCAGACGACCAGGAAGATCGTCAGCGCGACCATCGCGATCAGCTCGGTGTAGACCAGGTCGGGCCAGGTGAGCGTCTTCTCGGGCTCAAGCTCTTCAAGGTTTGGCAGCCCAAGCGCCATTCGCGAGTCATTGATCACCGCGCGTCGGAGCGAGAGCCAGGTGAAGAAGCCGACGAGCACGATCAGACCGACGATCGGCACGTTGTCGGGCTTGGTCACAATGTCGCGGAAGTCGTAGTCGGTCATGCTCAGGCCGAAGAACAGGAGGAACGCATTAACGATCCCCCACGCAACCAGCCCGTTAGAGAACTGCTTACGAAACTTATACATCGCAAAGAACGCGATCGTTGCACCGGTGAAGAACGTGGTCGGACCCGAAACGTAGTCGATCGCGTTCCGGATGAACCCCGGCAGGGCATATTCGCCGTGGAGGATGTAGACGAACCCCATCGCCTGGAAGATGACCGCGCAAACCGCCCAGATGAGGGTCCAGAGCGTCCGGTTGATCGGTCCGCCGATGCCGACCGCCGGGATGTGGTCGTCAAGGCTCGGCGCTCCGACTTCCTGGCCGACCCCGTGGCCGTGATCTTTCACTTCAGCGTGGTGGGCGGCGTCGGCCCCAGCGGCGATCGCCAGGATGACGTTAGCGAGCGCACAAAAACCGTAGGCGATCGTGAGGGCGTCGATCCCCTTGGGAATGAACCCCTTCGCCAGGATGAACAAGACCGCGACGCCATAGAGTCCGAAGTAGACCACCATCAGCCAGTCGGGCAGCCGGCGTGACCTCGGCGTCAGTCCCTGGCGAGACGCCCCTTCGGAGACCATTTCCATGTAGGCAACGTAGGCCGCCGCAGCCCCGTTGAGCATTGCGGCGAGCAGGTAATACCAGGCGAGGCCGGTCATCACGCCGGCCGTAAGGTCGGGATGGACGTCGAGGAGGTTGGTCACCAGATCAGGCTTGATATCCATGGCTCTCTCGAGAGGGGCGGGAACGCTGGGTCAGGTTGTCGGCCACGAGACACGTTTACATCGGGCCGCTGATCCCGCCATCTTTCCGAACGCGCCAGAAGTGAATCATGATCAGGATCGTCGCCGCCAGCGGGATCGCGACGCAGTGCAATACATAGAACCGGTTGAGCGTCATCTCGCCGACACTCCGCCCGCCGAGCAGGGCGAATTTCGCGTCGGACCCCGAGGTAATCAGGCTTACCCCGTTCAGCTTCATCAGCGACGCACCCGGCCCCTCGACCCCGACGCCCGGCGTGGCCCGTGCCATGTTCGAGCCGACCGTGATGGCCCAGATCGCCAATTGGTCCCACGGCAGGAGGTAGCCAGTGAACGAGAGCAGCAGCGTGAGCACGAGCAGCAGGACGCCGACAACCCAGTTGAACTCGCGAGGCGGCTTGTAACTGCCCGTGAGGAAGACGCGATACATATGCAGCCAGACCGCGATCACCATTGCGTGCGCACCCCAGCGATGCAACTCGCGGAGGATGCCCAGTGTCGTCACGTCCCGCAACGCCAGGATATCGTTATAGGCGTGTTCGAGCGTCGGCCGGTAGTAGAACATCAACAGGACGCCGGTCACGACCTCGACGATGAACAGGAAGAACGTCGTTCCCCCCATGCACCAGGTATAGCTGAGTGCGATCCCCTGCTTCTTCACGCTCACAGGATGGAGGTGGAGGAAGAAGTTCGTCAGCATCACGACCACCCGGTTCCGCCGGTCGGTCGGCATCGGGTGGCGAAAAATACTTTTCCAGACCTGCGATTCGGTAATCTTCTCGGCGATTGACATTGTCGTCCCTTAAAACCGTCCGGTCCCGCGATCGGGCCGGGTGACTCGTGCCGTCGGGTCGAGGGTGTCGTACTCGTCCGCCCGGGCGTAGGCGAAGTGGATTTGATTGGAGAGGCGTTAGACCGCCGCGAGGAAACTATCGGGGTCGGTCCACTGCGCCAGCTCTTCCTGGAATTTCTGACTCTTGTCAACGATGATCTGGCCGTCGTCGGCGATCGCAACGCGGAACCGTTCGAGCGGCCGGGGTGCTGGCCCTTCGAAGTTCACGCCCGAGATATAAAAACCGCTGCCGTGGCAGGGGCATTTGAACTTCTGCTCGCCTGCGAGCCAGTTCGGCGGGCAACCCAGGTGGGTGCAGACCGACTGGAGCGCGAAGAGGATATCCTGGCCGTTGAACCGCTCGGTCCGGACGATCCAGAAGCCCCACTCCGCCTTCCAACGCTCGCTGACGTCTTCCTTGGCAAAGTCGCTGGGTACCCCAACCTTGACCGTGCTCGGCGGCTCGGCCAGGACGTTGGGGAACATGAACCGGCCCAGCATCGCCGTGAATGCCGTGAGGCCGAGCGTGAACGACGCCCATCCCGCGACGACCCAAGGAAACTTGAGGACAGTTCGCCGTGAAGGACCCGACTCGGCCGTCGACTCAGACAGCGCGGCGGTCTTCGAGGGGCGACCGGGGACAGTCTTCGCTTCGGCCTTCGGCTTGGCACCGGGCCGAACCGGTGCCGCCTTCGCGATCGCTCCAGCAACTTCTCTGTCTTTTTTCGCCCCAGCCTGACGGAGCGCCTCGGCGAGGTCTTTCGGGTCGGTGATCTCGGCGAGGGGCGGCAATTCGCGGGCGACAGCCGTCTTCGGCACGGCGGCGGACATGGCCGAGGGTGTCGCGGCGGGCGCAACTGAAGCCCCTGCCGGGACCGTTGCGCCTCGCGAGGCGGCGAGCTTTTCTTTAAGTGTCATCGGTCGGCCGAGCGACGGGGCCGGTGCGGGGACAGCCTTCTCAATTTCTCCCGACGCCGTTGCGGCGACCGGAGCCGCAGCGACGGGTGCGGACGCGGCGGCCGGAGTCGCGCCGACGCGGGCGGCGGCGAGCTTCTCTTTGAGCGTCATCGGACGGCCAAGCGGCGGGGCCACTGCAGCGACTGTCGGGGCAACGGTGGTCGCCTCGATCGCGGTGGCTTCCAGTGTCGGCTCCGGAGCCGGAGCGGCGACAAGTTCGGCCGCGTCCGTCGGTTTGACAGCCCCGCCCTTGCGAGCAGCCGCCAGAATATCTTTTACGCTCGGTCGTTCAGCCATCGGTCATCCTCGGCCGTTCGGCCTATCGCCAGCTTGCGGACAGGAGCAATGTATTGTGGTGGTCGAGATAGGAAGATCAGGATTATACAACGTTACTACGCAAAGCGGATGCCCTGCAAACCACTTAAACCTAAGTCTTATCCCTTAAGCCACTTATCGCTAGACAACCCAACTGTCATCACGGGATTGGATTCCCAATCTCGGGAAACCTCGGGTTCTGTTTCTCTGACGTGGGAACTGGATGCGACGTGCGATCCGACCTGTCCTCGGCGGCCCCGGCCCGACTCACGTCCCATACACTAACAACCGCGCGGTCGGGGATCAACACGCCGCCGATTTTCTCGCCTCGGGGATTGCGCCGCGGCCCAGTACGCAGCCAACCTGTTAAGACCGCAAGGAAGATTTGCCAGATCCGTCAAGTCGCCTTGACATCATTCACGCCGATCGAAACGACGGCTTTGCCTGAATTGTCTTGCGAACCCGCCGAATCACGAGGATGCTCAGTTTTAAGAGCGATCATAAGGCAAAACGCCATCTTTCCCTCACCGTCTCGGTCGGCCATTCCGGGTCAGGCCTCGGAGGTCCATCGGTCATGCAACCTCGTGCCGTACGGTTCGGGATCAGAGGCTTGTTGATCCTGGTGGCGATTGCCGCCGTCGCCCTTTGGATCGTCAAGTCGCATTGACCCGAATCCCGCTCGCGTTACCGGATAATCGAGGCCGTCCACCGTCGTGCGGACGGCTCTCTTAGCTCCGTCGATCAATGGCACATCGATCTCGACTCGCCGATCGACGATTTCCACGGAACCCCGGATGGAAAAACCGAATTTCGCGAGATCATCGCCCGCCTCAAAGCCAACAAGGCCGAGTACAAGGTCACGAGCCTGCGGCGTTTCCGACCCGATGGCGAGCCCATCTATTAATCGTATTCTCCGGCGTTGCTCGGACAATACTCACCTTTCGACCGCAATGAGCACCAACTCGGTTGATACGGCCTCGCCGAGAGGCTCTGAGAAAAGGGGGACGATCAGCTCGAATCGAACACTTCCAGCGCGCTCGACACCTCATGCAGCCGCGCGGTGAGGTAGGCGCGGATTTCCTCGTTGGTCTTGAGCTGGAGGACCTGGTGCGCGAAGCGTTCGGCCTGGGCAATCGTCACCGAGCCGAGCAGGGCTTTAATCGTCGGGACGAACGCGGGGCTCATGCTGAAGCGGCGGAGGCCGAGGCCGAAGAGGGTGAGGACCGCACGCGGCTGTCCGGCCATCTCTCCACAGACGGTGACGGGCGTGCCGGTGCGCTGGCAGGCGTCGAAGACCATCTTGAGGACGCGGAAAATCGCCGGACTGAGCGGATCACAGAGGTGGGCGACTTTCGGGTTGTCGCGGTCGGCGGCGACGAGATACTGGATCAGGTCGTTCGAGCCGACCGAGATGAAATCGGTCTCTCGGAGGATCGCGTCGATACAGATGGCGGCGGCGGGCACCTCGATCATGACGCCCGTCTTGACGTCATCGCCGAACGGCACCCCTTCGCGACGCAAGTTTCGTCGCGACTCCTCGACGAGCTGATTTACATGTCGAAGCTCTTCAAGTGTGGTAATCATCGGAAAGAGCATCGAGACTTTGCCGTGCCGCCCCGCGCGAAGGATCGCGCGAATCTGCCGCTCGAAGAGGCGAGGGTGCTCGAATGAGAGGCGAATTGATCGCCAGCCCATGAACGGGTTGGCCTCGTTGCGACGGCCCAGATAGGCGACGGTCTTGTCGCCGCCGAGGTCAAGGGTGCGGATCGTGACGACGCGGTTGGGCGAGTCTTCGATCACCTGGCGGTAGTGCTGATACTGCTCTTCCTCATCGGGCACGTCGGGATGGCTCAGGAACAGATATTCGGTCCGGAAGAGACCGACACCGGTCGCCCCGACCTTCCGTGCGGCCTGCGCATCGGCGACATTATTGATGTTCGCAAGCAGCTCGATCTGGGCACCATCGGCGCTCACGGCGGGCTGGTCGCGGTTGAGGACGAGCCGGTCTTTGAGGTCGAAGAACTCGCGCTGGAGCTTGCGATACGCCGAGGTCTCGTCATTCGTCGGCCGGACGAGGACGACACCTTCGCGGCCGTCGACGATGATGGTGTCGCCCGACCGGACCTCTGCGGTGATACCGACGACTCCCGACACGGCGGGTATCCCTCGGCTTCGCGCCAGGATCGCGGCGTGGCTGGTTCCGCCCCCCGCTTCGGTCACAATCCCGGCGATCGGCAGGCTACCGAGGCTCATTGCCTGGCTGGGGAGGATCTCGGTGGCGACGAGGATGATTGGCTCCTCGCCCTCCTTCGGGTCGTGACCGAGCGAGGGAGCAACGGTCGTCGTCTGGACGGTCAGGTGCGAGCCGATCCGCGAGAAGACGTCGCGGAGGTCGGCCAGGCGCTCGCGGAGATAGTCTTGCTCGATCCGTGCGAAGCTCGCGGCATAGCCCTGGAGTACGATCTGGAGCGCCGAGAGCGCCGTGAGGCTCTTCGACTCGACCAGCGCTCGCACCTTCGCCTGCATCGCCTGGTCGTTGACGATCTGGAGGTGCGTCTTGAAAATCTCCGCCTCGGCCGCGCCGAGTTGCTGCCCAACCTTGATGACGATCGCATCGAGTTCCGTCATCGACGTCGCGATGGCGCGTTCGAAACGCTCAAGCTCCGCCGGAACTAACCCGGGCGTCGCGAGGGGCTGCGGGTCGCCCGTCCCGAACACCGAGTCGACCCGAAACGCCACGCCGACCACCACACCCGGACTTACTGCAATTCCTTTGTGCATAGGAAGTCATCTTAGCAAGGATTGGACCATCCACACAAATGCTTAAATTGGACCATTCGCCCTCGGACCCCGCTTCGTCGCAAACCCATCCACGCTTGCATGAACAAGTCAGACGGCGATCGGCTCATCGGAACGTCCGGGCGGGGGTGCCGTGCCGAACCGGCCGACGACGGCGAGCACAGCAGCGGCAAGCCAATAGGCAGCAGCCCAGTGGTAAGGCGACTGCCCCGCAGACGCCTCGGAGCGGCCCTGGGATTCGAGGAGGCGAATCGCCTCCCACGGCGGGACGATCGGCGACGACGGCAAGGGCGAATGGATCACGCCGAAGAGGGCAAGTCCTCCCGCGATGACCAGGCTCATCACCGCAGCGCGAAGCTTGCCGTCGATCAGGTTGGCGAGCATCGTTCCCCAGAGCAGGCTCGTGACGATGAAACCGCCCGAGAGCATGATGACCGTCTGGACCCATCGCCGGGCCGAGGGGGCGAGCGCGGCGAGTGCCATTTCGCCGGGCAAGACCTGCTTGAGCGTAAGCGATGCGAGATAGGCCAACGCCGGCACGCAGGCCAGGGCCACGGCCGGGAAGTGCCGTCTCGGCGTGGCGCGGAACGACTGCGAGGTGATCTCCAACCCGACGAAGATCAGGATCGGGAAGACAACCGCTTTCGGCAGAAGGTAGAAGATCCAGTCGAAGTATCCGAAGATGCCCGCCGCGCCGACGAACAGGGCCGTCGCCAGCGTATAGCCCGCCCGCGCCCCCATCGCCTTGTAGGCCGGGTGGCCGATATACGGGGTCGACTGGATCACCCCGCCGAACAGGCCCCCCACGAGCGTCGCAAACCCTTCGACGGCGACGATCGGGCCGGTCGGATAACTATCCCCGACCGCCGCCGCGCTCTCGGTACAGTCGATCCCGCCGACGACCGTCGCGAGCGCCAACGGCAAGGCGACCGGTAGAAACGCGACCGTCTCTCGCCAGTGAATCCTGAACCACTCAAGCCAGTCGGCGATCGGCAGGGGCAGCATGACCCGGAGCGACCAAGACGGCTTCGGCCCCTCGGCACCGAGGCCCGGCCCGAGGCCGCACAGATTCATCACATAATAGATCACGCACCCGACCACCACCGCCGCCAGGGCTCCCGGGATGCGCCGGGGGAGTTCCCATCGGGCGGTCAGGGTCGCGAGGATCAACGTGAGCGCGACGAACCCAGCGATCGGCTGCGAGGCGACGTCGATCAGCGGCATGAAGCTGATAATCACCAGCGCGATCGCCGTGAGTGACCCCAGCAGCCCCGCCCTCGGCACGACACGTCGGACGAATCCGCTCACGAGTGAGCACAGCAGCTTAAAAAGTCCAGACGCCAGCAGCATCGCGATGCCGACATACCAAGCATGTTGCGCGGCGGCCTCGGCATCGAGCTTGCCCCTCGCGAGTGCATAGGCCGGACCGATGATGAGGAAAACGGTCCCGAACGTACTCGGCGTATCGAGCCCGAGCGGCATCGCAGTCACATCAGACCGCCCGGTCTTGCGGGCGAGGCCGAACGCCATCGCAGTGAAGATGAGGTCGCCAACCATCACCCCGACGGCCGTGCCTGGGATCATCTTCGTCAGGACAAACTCAGCCGGCATCTGGAACACGCCGACGAGTAGCGTCGCCATCAGGATCATGTCGCCGAGGTTATCGAGCATCAGCCCGAAGAAGGCGTTGATATCCCCTCGCGTCGCCCAGACATAGCGAGCGGGCGCAGCGGTTTCGGTCATAGGCGTTGACAAGGGCGGGTACTCCTCCAAGCCGTCGTCGCTCCCGACTGATTGGAGATACCACGACATCGGTGACGGAGGGAACCCTTGCCATCGGAGAATTCGTCGGGGCGATGGAGGGCCGGGGACGATCAAAAGACTTTACGACGCCCCGGGGAGGCAATCAACGCCGAGCATGTAACAAACAAACATCACCGCAATATTCATAAACGTAAACACCAGATGCGCAAGCCACCGCAATCAACAGCCGTCGAAGTATAAGCCGCATCCGAGGCATTCGCATCGCTTTGGCCTCCTGATTGCCCGTTGATAGTCGATGCGAACGGGACTGTTGCCGCCTCGACTTACATGAGAATCAGAGCGTCACGTCTATCCGTGTCAGCCGCCATCCCAGTCTTGGTCATTCATGGGGTTGGATCGGGACGCGATTGGATACGAATGGACGACCGATGTGTGAGGTAATTCATACGGACCGCCACGGGTACTTGGTATGTAGACCATAGACCCACGTATCCTCGTTACGATCACCTCGCGTCTTCGGGAACTGGCCCCTGATGTCGCTCTGAGCAAACGGCGGATGAGCTCATACATCCAGACCTCCCACGCTGCCATTTTCCCCGCTGTGCCCGGAATGAGAATGCCTCGGCTATGGTATCCCACGGCCCGCCTTACCGTTCAACGATCTGGCCCTTCTCGTGCGTATTTGAGCGATTCGATATCCATGTCGAACGCCACTGCGTACAGACGCTCCTCCTTGACGGGTTCGGACTTCAAGCCAACTCATCAAAGAAAGTCGGCCGCTGCAAGATGGCAAGTCTGCCCGCGAGGATCGCCACCATCCCGGCCGCGACATAAACTGCGGCCGTCGAGGCGATCGCCGCACCCAGCCCTTTACGGTCGCCGATCGCGCCGATGACGACGGGGGCGAGGCTCGCCCCGGCCCAACCGACGGTGTTGATAAGGCCCGCCGCCGTGCCTCGCAGGCTAGGGTCGATCACGTCGTAGAGCGAGGCAAAGATGTTCGCCTCGTAGACCCCCTTCGCCAGGCCGATGCCGACCAGGCCGACGATCAGCAGCGTCATCGAGTGGGTGCTGCCGACCAGCAGAACAAATGGCCCGCCGCAGATCAGTCCTGCCGCCTGAACAAACATCCGGCCCCCCCTGCCCCGACGGATCGCGCGATCGGCGATCGCCCCGCCTGCCAGGACGCCGACCAGGCTGCCGCCCTGCATGAAGAGCGTCGCCGTGAGGTTGTCCTTCATCAGTCCCATCGAGAACCGCTCGTGGATGAAGGAGGGCAGCCAGGTGACGAGCGACATTGTCACGAAGTTCGCGCCGACGAAGACCAGCATCAGCACAACGGCCGCCGGGTTCCGCAGGAGCATCCGGATGTTCGCGGAGAAGCTCACCGGGCGGAGACTGGCCTTCAGCTTGCCGTCGGTCGCGCCCCGCTTCGGCTCGACGATCAGGCGGACCAGCAGGATCGAGTAGAGGAAGCCGACAATCCCGAGCACGAAGAACGGCATCCGCCAGCCCGCGCGCTCAGCCAGATATCCCGCGAAGACCGACCCGCCGACGATCCCGCAATAGACGCTCGTCTGGTGCAGGCTCATCGCCCGTGAGCGGGTCTTCGGCCCGTGATAATCGGCGAGGATCGACATCGTGGCCGGGAAATAGACTGACTCGCCCAGCCCCTCCGCCGCCCGGAAGCCCAGAATCGCCCCGAACGAACGCGCGGTGCCCGTCCCCGCCGCGATCAGGCTCCAGAACCCGAGGCCCGTCACAATCAAAACCCGTCGCGAGGTCAGATCGACCAGGAACCCCGCGAGCGGACCCGTGAGGGCATAGACAACCATAAATGACGACGCGATCATTCCTTGCTGCGTCAGGTTGAGGTTGAACTCGACCTGGAGCAGCGGGAAGACGGCGTTGACGGCCTGACGATCGGCATAGTTGAAGAACCCGCAGAACCAGAGCAGCCCAACAATCGTCCACGGATAGCGCGGGCCGACGCGGCGGTCGGGGGTGGTCGCTGGCTCGGACAAGGGTATGCTCCCGGTCGAGAGGCATGGTCAAAGGCAGGCAAAGCGCCAGAGAGGGATCGGACTCCCTTGCCACACCTCCTACCGGCGTGCCGGCGTGGTCACAGGACGGGCACCGGTGGTCGCGTTTGGCTCGGTGGAAAAGGGTATGACGGCGTCCTTGATGACCTGGCCGTTGAGGGTCGTCATGTGAACCTTGATCGACGGCCCCGCCTTGCCGCCCTTGCGGTAATTTCCCGACTCGGTGGCAACAAACTCGCCAGGGTCTCCCGAGAGCTTCCAGCCGAGGTTAAGGGCGACGGGCGTCGCGCCCTTCTTGGCCTGGGCGTAGGCCGAGAGGAAGGCGTCGGTCCAGACGAAAGTATTGTTCGTGAGGTTCGCCGTCATGTAGACCCGTCCCCTTGTGGCGCGGATCTGCGGCTCGTGAAGGACGGCGATGTGGACTCCGTCCCATGAGTCTTCAAAGGTATTGCCGTCGATCGCCAGACCAAACATCGGGTTGTGCGACCATCCCCAGTGGACCGGGGCCTCTGTGCCCGACGCGAAGATCTGGAACCCGTTGCTGCCGCCGTGGGTGCGGTTTTTGAGCAGCTTCGTGCCGAAATGTTGGCCGTTGAGGACGAACGGGTTGACCAGCTTGCTCCCTCGGGCGTCGATCGAGTTGTTCTCAAAAATCGCATCAACGAACCCTGGCCCGATTGAGATCGCGCCGCCGCCGAGCGCGACCGGCCGGTCGAGGAGGTAGGTCGTCGGGCCGAGCGGGAGGACGATCCGCCGCCACTCCCCAGCCTGCGGGCC
>JANXSY010000202.1 GCA_025356435.1 Isosphaeraceae bacterium
CCGAGACCGCCGCCGACCGCCTCGTCGAGGCCGGTGCCACTCACGTCGTCTCCACCCTGGCCGAGGCCCGAAATTGCATCCTCCAGCGGGCGGGATTGAGAGAAGAGGCGAAGACGCCCCAGCCATTGCCGGCCTGACGGGTCGTCGAAACACGTCAAGGCCTGTGGGATCGGGCGTCGTCTCGACGATCGGGAGATCGCGCGTTATGCTGGGTTCCCTCCCACCTCATACTCCGTGGTCTCCCACCCATGAATTCCAAGCTGCCCGAAACACTTCGCATCACCCTCGACTACGGCCGGACTGGTCTTGAGGTCGAACTGCCCGCGAGCCGCGTGATCGGTCCGCTCGAGATCAAGGCTGTGCCCCCCCTGGACGACCCCGAGGCGGTTGTCGCCGCCAAGCTCGCGAGCCCCAACGGCACACTGCCGCTGGCCGAACTGGCGAGGGGACGTAAAGATGCCTGCATCCTCGTCTGCGACATCACCCGCCCCGTGCCGAACCCGGTGATCTTGAGGCCGGTGCTCAAGACCCTTCATGAAGCGGGCATTCCGCGCGAGAAGGTGCTCATTCTCGTCGCCACCGGGCTGCATCGGCCCAGCACAGAGGCTGAGCGGATCGAGATGCTCGGAGCCGAGATCGCCGGTACATATCGGGTTGAAGATCACCACGGGACAATCCTTGAAGAGCATACGTATCTCGGGACGACGTCGAACGGAGTTCCCGCCTGGATCGACACCCGATACATTCAAGCCGATCTCAAGATCACGACGGGCCTGATCGAGCCGCATCTCATGGCGGGTTACTCGGGAGGTCGGAAGTTGATCTGCCCGGGCATCGCGGCATTTGAGACGGTGAAGCTCTGGCACGGGCCGAAGTTTCTCGAACATCCGAAGGCCGACTGTGGCTTCCTTGAAGGGAATCCCGTCCACGAGGAAAACACCCGGATCGCCAAGATGGCTGGGTGCGACTTCATCGTGAATGTCACTCTCGACGCCAAACGAATGGTGACGTCGGTCGTGGCGGGAGACATGGAAGCAGCGTTCCTTGAAGGGGTTGCATTCGTCGCTGACGTGGTCAAGACGCCAATCGACCGAGAAGTCGATATCGTCGTCACTAGCGCGGCGGGTTACCCGCTCGACACGACATTTTATCAGGCGATCAAGGGGCTGACCGGTTGCCTGCCGATCGTCAAGCAAGGCGGCACGATCATCCTTGCGGCCAGCATGTCGGAAGGCTTGGGCAGCCCAGAATTCTCCGGCCTTTTCGACGAGCATGCCACGCTCGAAGGGTTCATGGAGTCAATCCTCGGCAATGATTACTTCGTGCTTGACCAGTGGCAGGTCGAAGAGTTGGCGAAGGTCCGCCGCAAGGTCAAGGTGAAGGTCGTTAGCGACGGCCTGTCGGCTTCTGTTCTTGAGAATTGCTTTGTCGAGACGTCTTCGACAGTAGAGTTGGCCCTCGCCGCCTCACTCGCCGAGTATGGTCCTGATGCGATGGTCGCCGTAATCCCGAAGGGGCCTTACGTGCTCCCGCTCGTGGCTGTTTGATCACCGGATTGACCTCGGTGGCCGCCTGAATGACTCTCTTCGACTTTTGGAGCCTTTCTGATGCGAACGGTCGTCCTCGTCGGTTTCTGGGCGTGTGCCCTGTTGTTCGGAATCTCGGCAAAGGCTCAGGCTCCGCCCGAACTCGTCGCCTCGACCGAAGCGAAGACTCCCGAGGAAGAGAAGGCAGGTTTTCACCTCCCGCCCGGTTTTGAAGCCCAACTCGTCGCGTGCGAGCCCGCGATCAACAAGCCGATGAACCTGGCGTTCGACGACCGAGGCCGGCTCTGGGTGACGACGACCGTCGAATATCCTTACCCGGCCAAGCCCGGCACGAAGGCCCGCGACCGCGTCGTGATCCTCGACGACTTCGCTCCCGACGGCCGCGCCCGCAAGGCGACAAATTTCGTTGAGGGCTTGAATATCCCGATCGGCGTGATGCCGCTTGGCCGTGGTGACTCAGCGCTCGTCCATTCGATCCCCGCTATCCGCCGCCACACTGACACCAACGGAGACGGCAAAGCCGACAAATCCGAAGAGGTCTATACATCTTACGGATTTCGTGATACGCATGGGATGACGAACGCCTTTACCTGGGGCTTCGATGGTTGGATCTACGCGTGTCACGGCTTCAACAATGACTCGACCGTCAAGGGCTCAGATGGCCGGCCGATTGTCATGCAATCCGGCAACGTCTATCGGCTCAAGGCGGACGGGTCGACGGTCGAACATATCACCCACGGCCAGGTCAATCCGTTCGGCCTCTGCTTCGACCCGGCTGGCAACCTCTACTCGACCGACTGCCACACCCGGCCGATCTATCTACTGCTCCCGGGCGCGTATTACCCCAGCTTCGGCAAGCCCGACGACGGCCTCGGCTTTGGCCCGGAGATGATGCAGCACGACCACGGCTCGACTGGGATTGCGGGGATCGTCTCCTATGTCGCCGACCACTTCCCGGCCGAATATCGCGAGTCGATCTTCATCGGCAATGTCGTCACCAGTCGGATCAACCGCGACACCCTCAGATGGACCGGCTCATCCCCCGCCGCGATCGCCCAGCCCGACTTCCTCGCGAGCGACGACCCCTGGTTCCGCCCCGTCGATATCGAGCTTGGACCGGATGGGGCCCTCTATGTGGCCGACTTCTACAACCGGATCATCGGCCACTACGAAGTCCCGCTCACCCACCCCGGTCGTGATCGCGAACGGGGACGGATCTGGCGGATTGTCTACACCGGGAAAGACGCCACCGCAAAGCCACTCCGGTCGGGCTATGACGGCACAAAGCTCACGGTCGCTGACCTCGTCGAAGACCTCGGCGACCCCAACCTCACGAGGCGGACGAAGGCGGCGAACCAGTTGGTCGAGAAGGGAAAACGAGAGGTCGCCGAAGCGGTTCATGTCGCCCTGTCGAGTCCAAGTCCGCTCCGTCGGCTCCACGCCTTGTGGGTGGTCCAGCGTCTTGGACTCATGAATACCGACATTCTCACCAAGGCAGCGAGCGATCCCAACGACCTCGTGCGCACCCATGCCCAGAAGGTCGTCGGGGAGCGGGCAGGCCAACTTGCCAAAGAGAATGAACTCGCGAGTGGAGGTTTGACCGACCCCTCCCCGTCCGTCCGTCGGGCGGCGGCCGAGGCCCTGGCGCGGAATCACAATTCATCGAATGTCGACGACCTGGTGACCGCTCTCCACGCCGCGCCCGCCGGCGATACCCACCTCCGGCATGCGATCCGGATCGCCCTTCGGAACGAGTTGAGTTCGGAGGAGTCTTGGTCTCCGACGCCGCAGACTGAGAGCGAGATTGCCGACGTCTCGACCGGTATCCCCAAGCCGATCGCTGCGGCGTTTCTCGCCTCGTATCTCCACAAATACGGCGAGGCCTCCGCCGCCGATAAGGTCCGTTTCATCCGGCACATCGCGCGGTTCGCCGACGCTGAGTCTCAGCAACAGCTCGGCCCGCTGGTCGAGGATGTCAGAGACCTCTCGACGAAGGTCGCGATGCTCAAGGCCGTTTCCGAAGGGGAGCAAGCCCGAGGTACTGCTCTGCCGGCTCCGGTCAGGACCATCGCCGTGGCGACGGCTCGTCGTTGCCTGGCGTCGGCGAATGATGGCGAGTTTAGCCTCGGGATTGACCTCGTCGGTGCGCTCAAACTGGGCGAGTTTCGCGAGCCGCTGATCGAAGCTGTCGCCGATAAGACTCGATCCCAGGGACGACGCGAGAAGGTCGTCGTATCTCTCGTCGCCATCGACTCGAAAGCGGCGGTGCCCTCCCTCGGCCGGATCTTGCTCGACGCCTCGGAATCCGACCCGCTCCGCGAGAAGACGGTCACCTTACTGGCCGCCGCCAATCAACTCGAAGCCCGCGACGCCTTGATTCATGCTCTGCCGACGGTCTCCAGTAATATCCAGGTCGCGATCGCGACGGGCCTCGCCCAGACCGCGCCCGGCGCGGTTCGGCTCCTTGAAGCGATCAAGGACGGTAAAGCGTCGGCCCGCCTGCTTCAAGAACGAGGGGTCGAGGTCCGGCTCGCCTCGTTGAATCAGCCCGATTTGCAGGCGAGATCGAAAGTCCTTCTCAAAGGTCTGCCCCCGGCCGAAGCACGAATTCAGGCACTCATCCGTCAGCGCCGTGATTCGTTCGGCAAAGGCTCAACCGACCTTGCGCGAGGTGCGACCCTCTTCGAGAAAAACTGCGCGACGTGTCATCAGTTGGGAGGCAAGGGAGCACGGGTCGGCCCGCAACTCGACGGGGTCGGCGTTCGCGGTGTTGACCGATTGCTCGAAGACGTGCTCGACCCGAATCGCAACGTCGACCAGGCGTTCCGGGTGACGAGTCTGAGCCTCAAAGATGGTCGCGTCGTCGCGGGACTCTTGCTCCGAGAAGAGGGGCAAGTCCTGGTCATGGCCGATGCTCAGGGAAAAGATGTGCGCATTCCCAAGATGGATGTCGAGGAGCGATCGATCTCGCAACTCTCACCGATGCCTGCCAACTGGGCCGACCAGATCCCCGAGGCAGACTTCTCCAGCCTGCTGTCGTATCTGCTTTCGCAAAAGCCGAAATAAGCGGTAACCAGCGGAGCGGAATGGCGCGGAGTGATCTCTCATCACGCGGCCTTCCGCTCCGCTGTTCGGTCGACAGAGGGCGGTTACTTCGGACTGATCGGGTTCGACTTGATCTCCGAAAGGAACTGCACGACCGCGAATTTCGCGACCTCGGCGTCTTGCTCGCCGCTGCCGCCGCCGATCCCGATCGCGCCGATCACCTGGCCGTCGACCGTGATGGGAACGCCACCGGGGAGGGTCGTGATCTTCCCCCCGCTCGCCGATGCGGCATTCTGAAGGCTGAGATTGAGCAGGATCTCGGGCGCCTCAGCAGTTCCCTTGCCTATGAGGGGGCCGGTGGCCTGGCGATACGTCGCGGCGGTTGTCGCCTTGGTGATCGCCGTATAGACGCTGGCGGGTCGGGCATCATCCATCCGTGAGAAGGCGAGGAGATGGCCCCCGTCGTCCGTCACGGCGAAGTTCATCCTGTACCCCAACTCACTCGCCTTGGCCTCGGCTGTGGCGACGATCCGCTTCGCACCGGCCAGCGTAAGCCTGGCCTGGCCCCGACGGACCAAGGCCGTTGTCCCAGCGTCGAGTGTGCTGATCCGGCCGGTCGGCATGGGTGGCGGGAGCGTCGTGGTCGGTTTCTGCTCCGCGCGGATCGCGGCGAGGTTCTTCTCGATCGCCTCAACGCCTCGTTTCAGACCGAGGTCAAAGTTGCGGGCCTTGAACTCGTCGAGAAAGGCGTCTTGAATCGCCACACGACGTGTCTTCGTGTTGAGCGCCGCGTTCTCTCTGGAGACGAGAACCTCAAGCTTGTGGTCGGCCTTGGCCATGAGGACATAAATCCCCTTGGCCTGGGGACCGAGTCGCTTGGCCATCCGGATGGTGACGTCGCCGATCGAGTCATTCTGGAGCGATTCGACGGTCTCGATCGTGGTTGGAATGCGATAGGTTCGCTCGATTGTGACCAGCCGCGCCAGGGCCTCACGAACGGCCTCGCGGCTGAACATCCCGGCGGGGTCGCGGATCTCGGAATTGGCCGAGGTCGTCGATTCGGCCGTCGGGATCTTGGGGTCGTCGAATTGCCCGGACGCAGTCGATCCAGCGAGGCCAAGGCTGACGAGCACGAGCAGGCTCGGGACGGGAATTCGCATCGGTTATTCTCCCTTGGGCGTCCGGCCGCGACGGCTCTGGGTGAGCAACCAGTCGAGCAGGGCGAGGTCATTGTACGCCCGATCCCAACTGTTGTGGCCGACGGACCGATACTCGGTCAGCCTGACATTTCCGCCCGCTTCTCTGAGGCCCTTCGCCATCGTCCGCGAATTTTGGACCGCCTGAAGCCCGTCTTCATCGCCGCAGACGACCCACGTCGGCAGGGCCTTGAGCGTGCCAATCGTTTCGGGCCGACCTCGGCCACAGACGGCTGCGATCGCCGAGAATCGATCGGGATGTGCCGCCGCGATTTCCCATGTGCCGTAGCCGCCCATCGAGATGCCCGTCAGCGCGATTCGGTCTTTGTCAACCTTATATGTGCTAACCACGTCATCGAGTGCCGCCAGGGCGGCCTTTGCGTCGTCGCTATCGGCCTGCCAACCCTTCTGGGCCTGCGGGAAAATCGCAATCGCCGGAAAGTCATCGGGCCGCTGGGCGATCGCCGCACCCAGGCCCACCTGGCTCGACGTGATCCCATCGGAACCGCGCTCTCCCGAGCCGTGGAGGAAGAGGACCACAGGATACGACTTGTTCACGTCGTAGCCTTTCGGAAGATAGAGGCCATACGTCCTCTCGCCGGAAGGAGTCTTCACGGTCCGAAGGTGAAATCCGTGAGTCGCCGAGTTGTCGGCCTTGGGAATCGGCAGAGGTTGGATCAAGATGTCTTTGAACTCGACGGTGAGCGCATTCCCCGCGTGGATCTGAAGCGCGATCTTGCCGTCGCGAGCGATCGAGGCGTCGGGCTCGGTGTAAGAGACCGACGTCACCCCGTTGAGCGTCAGGGTGATCTTGTCGCCCATCGCCCGGATCATATACGTATTCCAGTCACCTTTGCGGATTGACTCGACTGCCTTGGGTGACGCCTGAACGAGAATTTTGTTCCGCCTCGACTCGTCGTAGAGACAGCCCCAGTAACCCTGGCCGACGTCTGCCTGATAGCCCGACATCTCGTGGCCCGGCACGCGGACGCTGCGGAATTGCACGCCCGTGTTGGCCGATTCGTCGCCCTTGATCCGGAACGTGAGCTTGAGGATGAAGTCGCCATAGCTCGCCTTGGTGGCGAGAAAATCGTTGTGCTTGAGGCCGGGTGACGTGCCGACGATCTTGCCTTCTTTTGCCGCCCAGAGGCCCGTATCGCCTTCCCAACCGTCGAGGCTCTGCCCGTCAAAAAGGGGAACGAACCCGATTGTCTCGACGATCGCCGGCTCACCTTCGAGAAGGCGAGACCAGTAGAGCATGATCGAGCAAAAATAGGTGCCGCCCGAATCGGCCGCGCCGCCGATCGAGGAGGAATAACCGCCGTCTGACTGGCGATGCTTGGCGATCCAGCCTCTGAGTCGTTCCAGATCGGGACGTCCCTTGAGCATGTAGATGCACCGCATGATCCGATACGACGTGGCGAGGTCTGACTTCACGCCATCGGCCGACCAACCGCCATCGCCGCGCTGCGCATCACGCAACGCAGAGAGAATGGCCTCTTGGTGGTCAGGCTTCACGCCCATCCGGAGCAAAGCCGCCGCCTTGCCGCCGGTATCCTTCGCCTTGGTCGGGCCTTCGCCCCAGGTTCCATCGGCGTTTCGACCCATGTTGACCTGTTCGGTCCAGCGGGGGAAGTCGGGCGAAGATGCCTTGATCGCCTCCAAACCCGCGACGGCAATCCGTACCTCTTCGAACGACTTGGCGTTGGCCGAGAGGAATTCGACCGACTTGAGATAGGCCTTCGGATCGAGCCTCAGCTCTGCGATCGCCATCAGCCCCGAGGCGGTCGTGGCGACGTCGGTCTTACCGCCGGGATTCTGCGAGAATCCGCCTGATTCCTTATCGTAGCACGACTCGACAAAGGCAATACACTTGAGCACGTCGGCAATCGAACCGCCGGTGTACTTCAAGCATCGGATGGCCGACGAAGTCGCCCCCAGGCTCGACTTCCCTCCGACCCCAGCGCTGAAGCCGCCATCGGGGTTCTGAAACGCGCCGACATACTGCGCAGTCTGGGCCAGATCTTTGGGCGACTGGGCGGGTGCCGCTGTCCAGGAGACCAGCACAGCCAGCCCTGCACCCAGGACGGAATAACGTCTCTGCATCGTGATCGATCCCCGAAAGGTAAACCTTGCCGACCGGCCGAATCCGGCGGACTTTGCGCCTAGTTTGCCAGGCGCGGCCGTCCGGGACAATCGGTAGGTCGTCGGGGCCTTCAATCAGAGGTCGAGGATCATCACATCGACGTTCTGGACGACGGTCAGGAGCTTTTCGAGGATCGACCCACCGAAGAGTCGCCGATACCACGGCTCGCGACTCTTGCCGACGAGGACGATCCGGATGTCATATTCGCGAGCGAAGGCCGCGATCGTGCTCGCGACGTCGTGGCCCCGGAACGTCATCGCGACCCCCCCGAGTTGTTGGGCCAATTCGAGATTTTTCCCGACTGTTCGCTGGGTTGCGGCATCGACACGGGTGAGGTCTTCGGCCGGTGTCTGGATATAAACCGCGTACCAGGGGACGTTGAGCCGATCCGCCAGTCTGGCCGCTTTGCGGAGCAGGGCGGGGGCGTTTGGACTGCGGCTGGATAGTCCCACCATCAATCGCTCGGTCGCGGACGCGAGTTCTTTGTCCACCTCAGATCGACGATTCTGACGGTCGATCAGGTGGGCGATTTCGGTGAGAGTGATCTCGCGAAGTCGCGTCAGATTCGCGGTCGTGAAGAAGTTCGCCAAGGCCCGCTCTACGCGCTCGGCCGGGTAAACTTTCCCCGCTTTGAGCCGTTCGAGCAGGTCTTCGGCCGAGACGTCGACATTCACAATCTGATCGGCGTCCGCGAGGACAGAGTCGGGAACACGTTCCTTGACCTTGACCCCGGTGATCTTCTCAACCCGGTCGTATAGACTCTCCAGATGCTGGACATTGACGGTGGTGATAACGTGGATGCCTTCGCGGAGCAAATCCTCAACATCTTGATATCGTTTCGCGTGACGGCTGCCGGGGGTGTTGGTGTGCGCCAATTCGTCGACTAGACAGACCGTTGGACGTCGCGTGGCGATCGCTTCGAGATTCAGCTCACGCAGGGTCACGCCCCGGTACTCGGTCTCGCTGGGCGGGATGACTTCGAGGTCTCCAACCTGTTCAGCGGTCTCCGCACGACCGTGAGTCTCGACGACTCCGATCGCAACGTCCACGCCCTGCTTCTTCAGCCGATGCCCCTCCCTGAGCATCGCGTAGGTCTTGCCGACACCGGCCGACGAGCCGAGGTAGACCTTCAGCCGCCCTCGTTCCTGACGGCGTATGAGGTTCAGAAATTGCTCGGGCGTAGGTCGGGCCGATTCGGTCTTGTTCATGCGTCTTCGCCTTGATTTCCGTTCAACGAGAAGGCTTCGCGTCGTCAAGGTCCAGGTTGAGAAGAAGCACATTGATCCGAGCCGGAGCGCCAAGAATCGCTCCCGAACGATCGGTATGCGTTCGGATCATCTCCTTGACGCGATCGACCGAGATCCCTCGTGCCGCGGCGACGCGATCGGCCTGATAGTCCGCAGCTTCAGGGCTGATGTGCGGGTCAAGACCTGAGCTGGAGGTCGTCACCAGATCGGTGGGTACGGCGATCCCCGGGGCCTCGCCGAGCTTCAAGGCGCGAGCGAACGCCTCGTCCTTGGCGGTCGCGACCTTGGGTTCAAGGGCCGCGATCGCCTCTTCATCCGCCTTGGCCTTCTCTTTGAGTTCAGACTTGGCCTTCAACTCCGCCTGGAGTGCGTCGAGCCGTTCGAGCTTCGCTTTCAGGTCGGGATCACCCGTCTTGGCGGCGACGAGCTTTGCCGAGTCGATCGCGATCCGATCACGCAAGGCGGGGTTCGTCGTGGCCAGGTTGGAACCGCTGGCTGCGTCGGCGGCGTAGCCGTTGGCACCAGCGGCCGAAGGGCGAGGCGCGAAATATTTGTCTGAGGCGAACGGCTGAGCGATCAGTTCTGAGCCAACGGTCTTGCCGTCGCGTTCGATCAGGCTCCCTCGCGCTTGTCGAGGAAAGAGCGTGTGCCCGAGTGCATAAACGGCCGCCGGATAGGCGACGGCACACAGGACAAAGGTCACGAAGCAGGCCAGCACGGCGTTCAAAGTCTCGCGGATCATCGTCATGCCTTCTTATGGATAGAGCGGTGTGTGGTCCCGAACTGACGTCACTTGATGCCGACGATTGCCAGCAGGGGGTCGATCGCCAGGTCGATAAGCTTGATCCCGACGAAAGGCGCGATCACGCCGCCCAGGCCGTAGATCAACAGGTTCCTTCGCAGAAGAGCACCCGCGCCGACAGGCCGATATCTGACGCCCTGCAACGCGATCGGGATCAGCAAGGGGATGATGATCGCGTTGAAGATCACGGCGGAGAGAATCGCCGAGTAGGCTCCTCCCCTGGTGGCCAGGCCCATCAGGTCGAGAACTTTCAGACCTGGCAGGGTGACGATGAACATGGCCGGGATGACCGCGAAGTATTTCGCCAGGTCGTTGGCGATCGAGAAGGTCGTCAGTGCGCCTCGGGTCATGAGGAGCTGCTTGCCGATCTCGACGACCTCAATGAGCTTGGTCGGGTCGCTGTCGAGGTCGACCATGTTGCCGGCCTCTTTGGCGGCCTGGGTGCCAGAGTTCATCGCGACGCCGATATCAGCCTGGGCCAGGGCCGGCGCGTCATTGGTTCCGTCGCCCATCATGGCGACGAGCCTTCCGCCTTCCTGCTCCTTGCGGATGTAGGCGAGCTTGACCTCGGGCGTGGCCTGCGCGATGAAGCCGTCGACGCCCGCTTCGAGCGCGATCGACTTGGCCGTCAGAGGGTTGTCTCCGGTGACCATCACCACCCGCAGGCCCATCTGCCGGAGTCGGGCGAACCGTTCGCGAATGCCAGGCTTGAGGATATCTTCAAGCTTCACGACGCCGATGATCCGGTTGTCTTCGGAGACGGCGAGGGGCGTGGCACCCCCCGAGGCAATCACATCGACGGCCGCCTGGTAGCCCTCGGGCGGTCGACCGCCAAGTCCTTGAATATAGGTGGCGACGGTGTTAGGGGCACCCTTCCGGAGACTCGAGCCGCCGGGAAGGTCGACTCCGCTCATCCGGGTCTGCGCTGTGAAATCGATGAAGCGTGAGCCGGACGGGGCTTCGCCATCAAAATCGGCCTGTTGTCGCGCCAACTCAAGAATGCTCTTCCCCTCGGGCGTGGTGTCGGCCATCGACGCGAGGCCCGCCAACCGAGCGAGGTCGAGCGGCGATGTCCCGCCGAGGGGCACAAATTCCGTGGCCCGACGGTTGCCGATGGTGATCGTCCCGGTCTTGTCGAGCAGCAGCGTGTCGATATCGCCGGCCACTTCGACGGCCTTGCCGCTCTTGGCGATGATGTTCGCCGCCAGGGCACGGTCCATACCCGCGATGCCAATCGCCGCGAGCAGAGCACCAATGGTGGTCGGGATCAAGCAGACCAGTAGCGCGATCAAGGTCGGGATTTCGAGCGTGAGGTTGAAGTATCGGGCCATTGGATAGAGGGTGGCGGTGACGATCAGGAAGATCAGCGAGAAGGCCGCCAGGACGATCGTCAGCGCGATCTCGTTGGGCGTCTTCTGCCGCGAGGCCCCTTCGACCAGCGCGATCATCTTGTCGAGGAAGCTCTCCCCCGGCCCGGCCGTGACCTGAATCACGATGCGGTCGGAGAGAACGCGGGTACCGCCGGTCACTCCGGAATGGTCGCCGCCCGCTTCTCGGATGACGGGCGCGCTCTCACCGGTAATCGCCGACTCGTCGACCGAGGCCACCCCCTCGACAACCTCGCCGTCGGTGGGGATCACCTCGCCGGTCTCGACGACCACAAGGTCTCCCGACCGCAGTGTCGTCGAAGAGACGATCTTGCCGCTTTGATTGTCCCGGCTGGGGATGAGATAAGCGGGAGTGTCAGCGCGGGTGGCGCGGAGACTATCGGCCTGGGCCTTGCCTCTCGCCTCGGCCAGGGCCTCGGCGAAGTTGGCGAAGAGGACGGTCATGAACAGAAGGATCGTAAGCGCCGCCTGGTAGACGATCATGCCGATCGCTGCGCCGAGGAACACCGATTCGATGGTCACGACCGCCGTCAGCACGGTGCCGATCTCGACGAGGAACATGACCGGATTACGCGCCATGTTGCGGGGGTCGAGCATCTTGAACGATTGGATGACCGCCATGCGGACGAGGGCCGGCTCGAAGAGTCGGAGCTTCCGGGTACCTCGCCGCTGGAGCTTGAGAGCATTGACGCCGGAGGCATCCCTCGTGGGCGATCCGACCTGAATATCGAGGCTCATCGGGTTCAACCCTCGTGAAGAACAGACTTCCGCGAAGAGAAAAGAGTGACCGGAATGGTTAGGGCTTGGCCGACGCGAGTTGGTCGGAGATCGGGCCGAGAACAATGGCCGGCATGAAGGACAGGGCACCCACGAGCAGGACCGTACCCATGAGCATGCCAGCGAACGTGATGTCATCGGTCCTTAGCGTGCCCGAGGTCTGCGGCACTCGCTTCTTGACCGAGAGGAACCCGGCAATGGCCAGCGGCAAGACGAGAGCAGGAAATCGGCCGAGAAGCAGCACGATCCCGGTGCCAATATTCCACCAGGGGTTGTTGTCGGCCAGCCCCTCGAAGCCCGACCCGTTGTTAGCGGCGGCCGAAGTGAACTCGTAGAGGATCTCACTGAACCCATGTGATGAAGGGTTGGCAACGGTGGACGTTCCCCAGGTTGTGGCCGCGAACAGGGCCGTGCCGCAGCAGATCAGGAGCGGATGGAGCAGGATCACGATCATCGCGAGCTTGACTTCCTTCGCCTCGACCTTCTTTCCCAGATATTCAGGGGTCCGGCCGACCATCAGCCCGGAGATGAAGACAGCCACGATCATGTACATCAACATGTTCTCGAAGCCCGCGCCGATGCCACTGAAGACGACGTTGAGCATCATCATCACCATCGGAACCAGGCCGGCGATCGGGTTGAGGCTATCGTGCATGCTGTTCACCGACCCGTTCGAGGTCGCGGTGGTGATCGCCGCCCAAGTCGCCGAGGCGACCGCCCCGTTGCGAACCTCCTTGCCCTCCATGTTTGGTCCCTGAACGACCGGGAGGCCCCTCGCGGCGGCAGAGGGTTTGGACTCGGCGACGATGGCGACCGTTGCCCCGATGACGAGGAACGTGAGCATGACGCCATAGATAACCATCGCATGTTTCATGTTTTTGAGCATCAGTCCGGCCATCACGATCGAGGCCATCGGCAAGACGACGATCGAGGCGATCGAGAGCAGGTTGGTCCAAGGCGAGGGGTTCTCGAACGGGTGTGCCGAATTCGGTCCGAAGAAGCCGCCGCCATTGGTCCCGGCTTGCTTGATCGCGACGAGCGCCGCCACTGGACCACGGGCGATCGTCTGGGTCTCCATCTTCGTCGCAACACCGTCGACAGTCGTGGCCGCAGCCGCCTTCTCGAAGGTCATCGGCACGCCGAGGCCGACCAGACCGACGGCCAGAATCAAGCAGGTCGGACCGAGCACATAGAGGAGTGAACGCATCAGGTCGACGTAAAAATCGCCCAGATTCTTGTCACCTCTCAGCCCTCGAACCGTGGCGAGCATCACGCAGAGGCCGGATGCCGGGGTCACGAACATCAGCCAGACGATGCAGCCGAGCTGACTGAAGTAGGAGAGATGCTGCTCGCCCGAATAGTGCTGAAGATTCGTATTAGTGACGAATGAGCAGACGGTGTTGAAGATCACCGCCGTGTCGGCCCCGTCGTGCTGAATGCCCAGGGTGTCTTTGTAGCCGAGCGCGGTCAGTGGCCCCTTCGCATCGGGATTGAGAAAGGGAATCTTGTCTTGGAAGAAGAGCAGGACAAAGGTCAAGACGAACAGGGCCGCGTTGAACGCGAGCATCGACAGGGCATAGCGTTTCCAGTCCATCTGCGCGGGCGAACGCTTGCCGATCAGTCGGGTGAAGAACATGGCAAGGCGATCGAGGCCCCGGCCCTCGCGTGACTCGGGCACGTCAAGCGACCGCCACATGAGCCAGCCCAGGGGGAAAGACGCCGCGATCGGCAGGGCGAACGCCCAGAACGGGTGCAGCCAAGACATCGAAGATTCCACGATCGTGCTCCGGTCAGATGGGTCGGAATCGTCTCAGAAACGTTCCGGCCGGATCATGGCATAGGTCAGGTAGATCAACGCGGCGACGGTCATGGCGGCCGTCAGGTAGAGGATGAACGGACTGCCGGCGGTGGCAGGGGCGATAGTTTCGGCGGCAAACAGTGCGAACATGTTGACGTCCTCTCAGTGAATTAGATTCGGTCGCAAGCGTCGACCAGACCGAAAAAGAGGCCGAAGACGGCCATTCCCAGTAAAAGCGTGATCAGCGACATTCGGTATCTCCTTCGAAACGTCATTGCGTCGTGAGATCGCGTTACCAAGGCGAGCAGTGCACAGGACGAGACAGCCTCTCGGCGAGAGAGATCGAGAGCATTGCGACAAGACCTGACGATCAATCGCCAGTGTCGATGGGTATCTCGCTCTGGCCGTAGGTGAACCGTTCGTAATAACGGGTCATGTTGTGTTTGGCGGGTTCATAGCTGCGATCGGCCTTCAGGGCTGCGCGGTATTCGCGGAAAGAGGCGTCGTGCTCGTTCTGGAGTTCGTGCAGAACGCCCTTGAGGTTACTCGCCTCGGCCGAGTTGGCGTTGAGGGCGATTGCCTGCTTGAGATAGACTTCGGCCTCCTGGAACGATCGGCGATTCAAAGCGCGCTTGGCTCGGATCATATTATCATTGAATTGGATCGCCGGAGCGACGACGTCTGGGGGGGCCGATGGCGGCGACAGACGATTCGCTGCATGTCGCCCAACCACTTCGGATACGACTGCGCGCAGGCTCTCGGGAGTGAGCGGCTTCGAGATGAAATCGATCGCCCCGAGCCTCATCGCGGCGACCGCATCGGGTATGCTCCCGTGCGCCGTCACGATGACCACGGGCACGTCGAGACCCGCCGCTCGGAGTCTCTTGAGTGTCTCCATGCCGCCGAGTCGGGGCATCTGGAGATCGAGCAGAACGAGGTCGGGCAGGGACTCGTTCAGCTTCGTCAGAGCCTCTTCTCCGTCGGAGGCTTCCCGGACGCGGTATCCGCTCGATTCCAACGTCATACGAAAGACGAGCCGGACGTTGGGCTCGTCGTCGACGATCAGGATCTGAGTGTGATCGTTCATGATGCCTCTCCTTCCCACCCGATCATTGAGCCGTCGTTTGTTGATGATGAAAGCGTGAACGTAAATGTCGCTCCACGTCCCGGCGTGCTGGCGACGTCGATCTGTCCGCCGTGGGCGACCACGATCTCGCGGGTAATCGCCAGTCCGAGTCCGGCACCGTGCCCGGATCGCGATCCGGGCACGCGGTAGAATCGGTCGAAGATGCGTGCGAGGTGTTCCTCGGCGATCCCCTCGCCGCTGTCCCGAACCTCGAAGCGAACCAAACCGTTTTCAGCGAACGCAGAGATGTGAATGTGGCCTCCGCGTTCGGTATGGTCCAAGGCATTGCCGATCAGGTTGTCGAAGACGTGAGCGATCCGTTCTTTGTCGACAAGCACGGGATGCATCTCGGGAGCGACCTCGGTCTCGATCGTGACGCCGGCATCTCTCGCCTGGTCGGCGAACCGCGTCGCGCTCTCGGAGACGAGGTCCGCCACGGCGACGGCCTGAAGATCGAGACGAACCCGACCTTGTTCGATTCGCGTCAGATCCAGGAGGTCATTGACCATGGCGAGAAGTCGGTCGGAATCCTGTCGGGCCGCCAGCAAGAGTTCAACCTGTTTGGGAAGGAGCGGTCCGACGATCTCCTCTAATAACAAGTGAACAGCCATTTGCATGCTCGTCAGCGGTGTCTTGAGTTCGTGGCTGACGGTCGAGACCATGTCGCTCTTGAGCTGGTCCAGTAAGCGAAACCGGGTCACGTCCGCGAGCACGACCGCTGCGCCAAGCAACCCCTCGTGCTCGTCACGGATCGCCAGAACTTTCGGCAGAAGGTGACGCTCCTGGCCACCTTCGCGGATCGTGACCGCGTGTTCGAAGCCTGTTGGTTTGTAATCAGCATGACCTTTGAGCACATCAGCGAGACGTAATCCAATGTCATCTGGGGGATTCCACGGGACAGTGTCACCCTCGATCGGAGCGACTCCCAGGAGTCGGCGAGCCACCGGATTGGCACGCTCAACGGAGCCTGTCAGATCAACGACGACGACGGGATCAGGGAAGGAGTCGATCGTCGCCTGAGCCGTCTTTTGTGCCCGTAAAAATCTGGCGGTCCCAGCCTGTTGGAACTCGCGGATCCGGCGGGCCATCACGTTGAACGCGTCGGCCAGTTCCCCCAACTCGTCCCTCGACGGCACCGGCACGACTTGTTCGAGGTTACCCCCGGCCATCGCTCGTGCGGCATTTGTCACCGATCGGATCGGTCCGAGGATCGACCGGCTCAGGAACACGACGATGGACGTCGCGATCAACGTCGAGCCGACGAGGGCGACGATCATCCACCGCGTCGAAAGCCTGGCAGCCGTCCTCGCGCGGCGATCCATCTCCTCCATGTTCCTCTGATTGAGGTTGAGCACGTCGTCGGCTCGATCCTTGATCTGGTTGAAGGTCGGGAGCAACAGGTCAAAATAGTGTCGAGTTCGGCCCGCAACATCAGACTGTGAGATTGCGAAGAACTGGTCGCTCAGCGTGGTATAGCGGGCGTAGTGCGAGGTCAGGTCGTCAGCCATCCCCTGCTCATCGGGAAGGGTCACGTTATTTCGCTCGATGCTCAGGTTCTTCTCGAAGAGAGGTCGGGAGTCGCGGAATTGGTCGCGGGCCCTCGCTTCCTGCCCGCCGACGGCGAACAGGAACGCTGAGTCCATGCGCTCCAAAGCCTCTTTCATATTCTGAGCTGCGAGCACACTCGCATAATTCTCACGGAGAATGACGTCGATGTTTCCGCCGAGGCTGTGGAACATGACGACCGCCCAAAGTCCAAGCCCAACCATAACGGCTAGCAGAGGGGCAATCCCCATCATTAACCTTGATCTTAACGTTCGGAACATGAATGCCTCTTAAGAACGCCTTGCCGAAGAGCACGAGTTCGATGAGGCCGAACTCACCAAGCCGCAACAAGGGAATGCAACGACCGTGCCTAAGCGGAAAGATAATCGTTATCGCAAGTGCAGTAGCGACTTACGAAATAACGTCGTCGTCGCAACCGTCGTTGGCTGAATCGCTGATCATGCACAATGCACGACCGGAGATGCAGAACGCAGGGACGAGTCGGTCAGAGACCGAATTGCTTTCGCTTTCGGTAGAGCGTGCTTGGATCGATCCCAAGGGTCCGAGCCGCGTCTTCGCGACTGAGGGCGGTGGCGAGTATGCGTCGGATGTGCTCGATTTCCAGCTCTTCGAGTGAGACGGCTCCACCAACCTGAACGGGGCTGCCGACGGCTATGCGTCGGGTCGCAATCCGTTCGGGCAGATCGGACAGGCCGACGACCGGGTCTTCCGCGAGGATCGCCACTCGTTCGATCGCGTTCCGCAGTTCACGGAGATTGCCGGGCCAAGGGTGACGCGTGATGGCGTCTCTCGCCTCGGTCGTGAAGCCGGTGAGCACTCGGCCGGTCTGGCGGGCGAAGTGGCTGAGAAGGTGCTCGGCGAGGTCGAGGATATCCGTCCGGGCTCGCAACGGCGGGAGCGTCACTTCGACGACGTTGAGCCGATAGAGCAGATCCTCGCGGAACTGCCCTGTGGTGACGGCGGCTTCCAGGTCACGATTCGTGGCGGCGATGAGTCGAACGTCGGCGACGCGGGTCTTCGTCTCGCCGACGCGCTCGTATTTTTTTGACTGGAGGAACCGAAGCAATTTGGGCTGGAGGGCAGGGGGGAGGTCGCCGATCTCGTCGAGGAACAGAGTCCCACCTTCGGCCACCGCCACCTTTCCCGCCGCGTCGCGGACCGCGCCGGTGAAGGCACCCCGGACGTGGCCGAAGAGATCACTCTCCAGTAATTCGGCACTCAGGCTGGGGCAGCTTACCGTGATGAACGGTCCCGAAGCCCGGCGGCTCCAGGCGTGTACGGCGCGAGACAGAACGCCTTTGCCGGTGCCGTTTTCGCCTCGAATCAAAACAGGGGCTTCCGAGGCAGCGACGCGTCGAGCAAGGGCGAGAACACTGTGCATCTTCGGATCGAGACCCCGCAGGTCAGCCTCGGGGACTTCGCTACGGACTTGCTCCTCAAGGTCGGCAACGCGGTCTCGCAGCCCTCGAACGCGTGCCACCCGTTCGATAACCGCCCTGACCTGGGCCGGCGTGAAGGGTTTGGGCAGATAATCAAACGCACCCCTGCGCATGGCTTCGACGGCGGTGTCGATACTCGCATGCGCCGTCATGATCACCGCAGCGAGCCGAGGCGACTGCGCGAGCAGGGTCTCTAAGAGGTCGAGCCCCGACTCGTTTCCCAACCGCAGATCGACCAGGGCGACGTCATAGGGAGACAGGCTGGCAAGCTCGATCGCCCCGGTCGCTGTCTCGACGTCATCGACGCCGTGACCACCCGCCTCCAAGGTCAGTCGGAGGGTGCGCCGGATGTTGGGCTCGTCGTCGATGATCAGGATCCTCATCGTGGCCCCATCACGGTAATTCTGCGTCAATTGGCCAGTTTTTGCTCACTTGTTGCTCATGATAAGTGATCGTTCGCAAGATTGTCCACCAGCGACCATCCCCCAGGGTGTCGCTGTCGATTCCGGTATTTTGCGCGGGCACTGAGCGTTGGTCTTTGGAGATTCGAGGCGATCCTGGATTCGTCAACTTTACCAGCCCGACGTCCCGGCCGGTCCCTTGAAGGGGCCAACGATCTCGGTGGTGATCCAGCCGCCATAGAAATCGCCTTCCTGCGCATGCACCAGTTGGCCATCGACGGTACAGGCGTCGACCCGGCTGGGGTAGAATGCGTAGTGGTCTCGGATCACCGCGAAGGCAGGCGACGGGGCGGGATAATACCAGCCCGCGTCCTTTGAGCGTCGGCCCTCGACGACCAGGTCGAAGTAGCCGGCGCGGCCCTTGAACTCACAGAAACTCGACCTCGTCGAGCGGACGACGAATTCCTGGTGGATGTCTTTGGCCGGGATGTAGAAGACGGGAGGATGGCTCGTCTCAAGCACGCGGATCGCACATCGTGTCTCTGCGATGACTTGGCCCGCGAACTCGACCCGGACTAGCCTTGACGACGCCTCAGCCCGAGGCGGCCTTGGGTAATCCCAGACTGATTCCTGGCCGGGTTCGGGTTCGATTCTTTTGAACGATGGCATCGGCGCGGTCCTTGATCGGGCGGTCTGCGATCATTCTATGCGGGAGGGACACGCCGACTATGCGGGAGAGACACGCCAGTTGCCGATGGATATCAATACTCACCGATACAATCCGCAAAACTCGTCAATTTAGTTGGCTACGCTGAAGTCAATAGACCTCATCCGCCGGCCGTGAAGCACTTCACGTATTTGTTCGAGGCTGACCGGCTTCACAAGATGGTAATCAAATCCGGCGATCTTGGAGCGGATCATGTCTTCCTCTTGTCCATAGCCCGTGAGCGCGATCAGGGTCGGCCTGATTTCGCACGTTTGGCGGCGAATCACCTCGGCAACCTGGAACCCGTCCATTCCAGGCAGGCCAATGTCGAAAATTATGCTGCTGCCACCATCTCAAACAAGTGCTGGGCCGTAAGCGTATCAACACTCGGCAAACTATTGATGTTAATGACGGCAAATCCCGAGCCGGTCTCGACGATCCGCTGGAGTAGTGACTCCATGACGACCTGAGTGCGCGAGCTGTCGAGCGTCCCGATCATCTCTTCCTTAACGCCTTCACCGCCTCAACGGTCGGTCGGCGCTCGACCTGATAGAGTTGATGGCCGAGCAGCGTCAATGTCCTTGCGGCAAGCGCCGTTAGACCCAGCCAAGGACGATCATCGCCGGACGCCATCGAGGTCGGGGGACCATCGTCAACGGGCTTTCGTCGGGTATGATGTCGAGTCCCGCGGCAGGGACCGTTCAGTCAGTCGCCGCCCCGACGAGTTTTCGACGGTCGGCCTCGACGAGTTCTCCGCGGCGGATCAAGATGTCACCAGGGGCGTCAATGCCGATCCGGACCGAGTTGCGGTCGATCTTGACGATTGTGATCATCAGGTCGTCGCCGATCTGGAACTTCTGGCAAGACTTGCGGCTCAGGACCAGCATGAGAGACTCCTCCTTGAGTGCAGTGAACGTCCCGCGATGGGCTAGACAGAGGCCCCAAACAGATGCACGGGCCATGCCATCAGGCCGACCGAACTCGCGGTGATTGGCCTAAGTCGACGGCCTGGTGAGACTTATTCGGGATATTTTTGGTCCCGGAACCTCTCTCAGACGAACGTTGATCGGTCGGGATTGTCATTTTTGCCTCAAGTTTGGGATCAAGATCGCGGCCGAAGGGGGCTTGAACGTGGAAGGCGACGAGACGACGAGGGCGGGGCGGTGGGCATCGGTCGCGCCTTACCTCCTGATGGTCGTCGCGCTGCTCGCGTGGCTCTGGCCGATCGGGCTCGGCGGGGAGATGCCGATTGGCGGCGACGTGACCCAGTTCTCGATCGGCCTCATGGCTGAGCTAGGACGTGCCCTCCGCGCGGGCCGCATCCCCTTCTGGAACGACCTCTGGGGCTATGGATTCCCCGGCCTTGCCGAGAGCCAGATGGGCGTCTTCTACCCGCCGCACATCCTGCTCTATGGTCTGCTCCCGGTCGAACTGGCTTATACGGCGTGCCTCGTCCTTCATACCCTCTGGTCGGGCCTGGGTGCGGCCTGGGCATCGAGGCGATTCGGCAGTTCCCACCGAGGGGCGGCACTCGCGGGCTTCGCCTGGGCCTCGGGAGGGTTCTTCCTCGTCCATCTCCCCCACCAATGGGGCGCATCGACCGCGAGCTGGATGCCCTGGGCCTGGGGCCTGGCCTGGCTCGTCGCGCGGGGCGAGGGGGGACGCCGAGCCGCCCTCCTGCTCGCGGCCGTCCTCGCGATCCAGGTGTTGCCGGGACACTTTCAGCTCGCCTTCATCACCCAGGCCACCGCGAGCCTGGTCGGCCTCTGCGGCCTGGTCTCGCGATGGGACCGGGGCCGGCGGACAGTGCCGCTGCTGCTGGCCTTCGCCGCAGTCATCCCGCTCGGACTGGCCCAGCTTGCACCAACGGCCGAGCTGGCGAGCCTGTCGAAATCGCAACGGAGCGTCGAATATCTCTCGGCCTTCGCGAGCCCCCCGAGTCACCTGGTCAGCTATGTCGCGCCTGGGCTGTTCCACCAGTCGCCGCTCTGGCGTCCGCTGGCCTGGGATGCCTTCCACGCCATGCCCGAGGAGCATCTCGCCGCGATCGGCCTGGTGCCGCTCTTTCTGGCGATGCTGGCCTTGAAGGGCTGGCGAGACCCGGTCGTCAGGACGCTCGCACTCGTCGCTCTGGTAGCGACCTGTCTCAGCCTCGGACCGTATTTCCCCGGCTTCTCGACCTATGCCCGACTCCCCGGCTTCTCTTTCTTCCGAGCCCCCGCGCGCTGGGGAGCGGCGGCAATGCTGGCCCTGGCCATCCTGGCGGGGCGAGGCCTTGATGCGCTCACCTCGCTGCCCAGGCCCGCCCGGAGCCTCCGGCGATTCGTCCTGATCGCGGCGAGTCTGCCCCTGCTGGTCGTCGCCCTCTTCGAACTCGCCCTCTTCGCAACTGGGCCGGTCGAGGGACGGCCGGACTATCCCGAGATCACCCGCCTTCTCGATCGCAGCTTCCGGCTGATGCCTTGGTCTGCCGACCCGCCTCTCTCGGCTTACATCAGAGACACGAGACGCACCCTTCACGACAACCGTGTCCAGGTCGCGCTGGCGAGGCAGGGGCAGGCACCCGAGGCCGCCAACCGTTCGCTTGCGGCGACTCGGGGCGCGGTCTATCTGCAGGAGATTGGCCCGACTGTCGCGGCCCTCGCCGCCCTCGTGGTCCTCTCAACCCTGGCCGGAAGGCGGCGGGTGTTCGCGATCGGCCTGATCGTGCTCATGCTGGCCGAGGCAGGTTACTGGAGCCGAAAGCGGCCGTTCGACCTCGGCCCGATCCGGCCGCTGACAGAGCAAAGCGCGGTGCTTCGGGAACTCGCTTCGTTGCCGCGCGGGACGAGATCGGTCGATCCGGCAAAGAATCTGGTCATGATCGCCGGCTCGGCACCTCTGGCGGCCTATCGGACGCTCGACCTCCCCTGCATGGCGGAATTCACCCAACTCGCCACCGCGCCAGCGCTCGTCAACTATCCCCAGGCCGAGGCCGCCATGAGGGCGATCGGAGTCGGTGTCAGGATCTTCGATACGTGGTCGTATTCTCTTATCCTCAAGGGTTCGCCCGCATTGATCGGCTGGAGACGGGTCGCCGAGGTTGATGACCCCTCACTCGTCGGCTGGCTCACGGGGGCCGACTTCGTCACGGCGATGGCGAAGGGCAGGGGGCCTTACGCGTTGAGCCTGTTCACGATCTGGCGGCCGGTGTCCGAACCCGCGCGGGCCTGGTTCGTGTCGGGTCGGTTGAGCGCCGGGGGCGATCCGCAGAGCGTGCTCGCAGCCCTTGGACCCGCCAAGCCGCTCGCCTGGCGGTCGGACCGGCCGGAGGACGTGACGGTCGAGTTTGATGCGACCGGCCCGGGGACGGTCGTCCTGGCGCAGCTTGACTACCCCCGATGGCGGGCGACCCTGAACGGTCAACCCGTGCCGATTGCCCGGGCGTTCGACGGCTGGCAGGGGGTCGAGGTGCCGGGATCGGGGCGTTGGACGCTCCTCCTCCACTACGATGCGTCCCGAGACTGGGCCTGCATCGGGGTCTCGGGGCTGGCCTGGATGGCTTGGGGTCTGTTGTACTGGAAAGCGAAGCCGAAGCTGGGGCGACAAGTCGAGGAGAACGGACGATGATCGATGTGGCGGTCGTAGGGGCTTCAGGCTATGCAGCGCGAGAGCTGTTTCGCATCTTGCTGGGCCACCCCCAGGCTCGGGTGACGATGGCGACCTCCCGGCAAGACGAGGGGACGCGGGTCGACGCACTCCACCCCAGCCTCGCCGCGCGGATCGGCCTGACATGCGAGCTGTTTGACCCCGACCGGCTGGCCGCCAGGGCGAGCGTCGCCTTCCTCGGCCTCCCCCACACCGCGAGCTTCGCCGTGACGCCCGCCCTCCGCGAGCGCGGGGTGAAGGTGATCGACCTCAGTGCCGATTATCGACTCAAAGACGCCGATGTCTATGCCGACTGGTATAATCATACTCATATTGATCCTGCCGGACTCCGCGAGGCGGTCTACGGCCTGCCCGAACTCTATCGGTCGTCGATCCCGGCCGCCGGATTGATCGCCAACCCGGGCTGTTACACGTCGGCGAGTATCCTCGCGCTGGCCCCGCTGGTTGCTCACGATCTGATCGAGCGGAAGGGGATTATCATCGACGCCAAGAGCGGCGTCTCAGGGGCGGGCCGCACGCCGAAGCCCAACCTCCACTTTCCCGAGGCCAACGAGAGCGTCTCGGCCTACAGCATCGGCCGGCATCGCCACACCCCAGAGATCGACCAGATCCTCACCGATGTCGGCCTCGCCTCGGCGCAGACTGAGCCCGTCGAGGTGATCTTCACCCCCCATCTCATGCCGATGGATCGCGGAATCCACGCAACGATTTATGCGACTCCGAAGGGTATCCCCGTCGAACATGACTTGATGGACCTCTATCGGTCGTTCTATCGAGACAGCCCGTTCATCCGGGTCGTGAACAACCCCCCTTCGACTAAAGACTCGACCCACACCAACTTCTGCGACATCACCGTCCGGGTGGTCCGAGGAAAGATCCTCATCATCTCGTGTCTCGATAACCTGCTCAAAGGGGCGTCAGGCGTGGCGGTGCAGAACTTCAACCTGATGCACGGCTTCGACGAGGCGGCGGGTCTGCTTTAGGATCAAGAGAATGGCCAACTCCGCACGCGCGGCCTCTCCCCTCGCCCCCCCGGTTCGAAAACTGGTTCCACCCATCAGAGGAGCGACTGCAATCCTTTTGTCGCGACTCGCCGACGTTTCTCGTGGAAGGCTCACCGGTTAGTATGATGGGCGGCGCGGGACCTCCCCCGCGTTGACCGAGCCCGCTGAGCCGAGGATACCGCGATGTCTCCCACCCGCCTCGCCCTTTGCGGCCTTCTGGTCTGCCTGTGCGCGACCGCCCACGCCGAAGATCCCCCGAAGGCCAAACCGGTGGCGCGCGCCAATCGGCTCGCGAAGGAGACCAGCCCCTATCTGCTGCTCCATGCCCACAACCCGGTCGATTGGTATCCCTGGGGGGCCGAGGCGTTCGCGAAGGCCAAGGCCGAGGGGAAGCCGATTTTTCTCTCGATCGGCTATAGCGCCTGCTACTGGTGCCACGTCATGGAGCGAGAGAGCTTCAGTGACCCCGCGATCGCCAAGGCGCTGAACGAGAACTTCATCTGCATCAAGGTCGATCGCGAAGAACGCCCCGACGTCGATCAGCTCTACATGACGGCGCTCCAGGTCTTCAGCGGCTCGGGCGGCTGGCCGATGTCGATGTTTCTCATGCCCGACGGCCGACCGTTCTTCGGCGGGACCTATTTCCCCCCCCACGATCGCGAAGGGAATTCCGGCTTCGACTCGCTCCTCAAAGCCGTCCACACGGCCTGGCGAGACAAGCATGACTTGCTCGAACGCGACGCCGCCAACCTCACCGAGGTCGTGAAGAAGACCGTCGACCGGACCTCCGCGCTCGGTCGGGTCACCCTCACCCGCGAACTCTCGACGAGCGGCGTCAAAGAACTCGCCGACCAATATGATCCTGACTTCGGCGGCTTCGGCTTCAACCCCGCCCGGCCGAACCGGCCCAAGTTTCCCGAGCCGGTCAACCTCGTCTACCTCCTCGATCAAGATCGGCGTGAGGGGGCTGCGACGGCACCGAGCGAGGTCCGGAAACAAGTCCTCACGACCCTCGACCGGATGGCGCGCGGAGGTATCCGCGACCACCTTGCCGGGGGCTATCATCGCTACAGCACGAAGCGCGACTGGTCGGTGCCGCACTTCGAGAAGATGCTCTACGATAATGCCCAGCTCGCCACGGTCCACCTACTCGCCTTCGAACGAACCGGCGACCCGCGGTGGCGGACCGAGGCCGAGGCGACGTTCGCATTCGTCGCACAATCGTTGACGAGCCCCGAAGGCGGTTTCTATTCGGCCCTTGATGCCGAATCTGAGGCCGAGGAGGGGCAGTCCTACGTCTGGACCCGCAACGAGCTCACGCGCGTCCTCGGCGATGCCGACGCGGCGACCTTCCGGCTCGTCTACGGACTGGACGGCCCGCCCAACTTCGAAAAGGGTCGTTACGTCCTCCTTGAGCCGAAATCACGCGGAGACGTGGCGATCGACCTGGGAATGTCCGCCCAGACGCTTGAATCGAAGCTCGTTTCGCTCAGACGGAAGTTGCTGGACGTTCGTGATCGGCGTCCAGCTCCGCTCCTTGACGATAAGGTGATCACCGCCTGGAACGGCCTGATGATCGCCGCCTATGCCGACGGATTCCGCGTCTTGAAGGGGCCGAAATACCGCGAGGTCGCCAGCCGCGCGGCCGACTTCCTGCTGGCCAAACTGCGGACGCCCGAGGGACGGCTCCTGCGGACCTATCGCGTCGGGCAGGCGAAGCTCGCGGCCTATCTCGAAGACTATGCCTTCCTCGCCCACGGCCTGCTCAGGCTTCACGCTGCGACTGGCGACCCCAAGCGGCTGGCACAGGCCAAGGCGCTGACGGATCGGATGATCGCTGACTTTGGCGACCCCAAGGACGGCGGTCTCTTCTACACCGCGGGCGACCACGAGAGCCTGCTCGCCCGCCCGAAAGACCCGTTCGACAACGCCCTGCCCGGCGCGAACAGCGTGGCGATCCGCGTGCTCGTGGCGCTCGGCGTGGCGACGGGCGATCGCACCTATCTCGACCACGCGGGCCGAGCCCTCGACGCCTTCAGCGCCTCGCTCGCGCGGTCCCCGTCGAACTCTCCGCTGATGCTCGTCGCGCTCGACGAATACCTCGACGCGCGGGGCGGCAAGGGGGGAGATATCGCCTCGGGCAAGCCTGCCGCAAAGTCCCAAGGTATCGTCACCGTGACAGGGACGGTCGGGGCCATTGCGGTCGAGCCGGGAGAGTCATTCGAGGCGTCGATCACAGTCTCGATCCGCGAAGGCTTTCACATCTATGCCAACCCCGCCGGGTCAGACGACATCATTCCGACATCGGTCACTCTGACCGCCAAGGGCTTCAAACTGGAGTCGGTCGCGTATCCTAAGGGCATCGAGAAGACACTCGCCGCGAGCGGACCCGGCAAAGTGTCTCTCTACGAAACGACCGCGACGATCAAGGCACGCGTCCTCGCCGACCCGAAGGCCCCGCCAGGCGCGAACCGTCTGACGTTCAAGGTCCGGTCGCAAGCCTGCAACGACCGCTTCTGCCTCGCGCCGGAGACCTTGGAGGTGCCGATCGAGATCAAGGTTGGCGGGGTGTCGTCGAAGTAGATCGCCACCTGCCCAAAGGGTGGCTGATGGCGATCGTGCGTGGCCATTGGTCCGTCGAGAACAGACCCCATTTTCCTCAAAGACCGCTGGTGGGACGAGGATCGCCAGTGGAGTCGACGCCCCGGGCTGGCGGAGCGGTTGGCGATGCTGCGGGACGCGGCGTTGGCGACCTTGCGGTTGATCCCCAACGTACCACCGGCTCTCTCCATCCGCGCCCGAGCCGACCACCTGAGCCGGGAGGTCCGCAAAACGCTCAAGCCTATCGGAGGTTGTGAATGAGGGACTTTGCAATCCTCCTGGGGTGAGAGATCGGCCTTGCCCCGGCACCTTGGGAGGCCGTACGCTGACGCTTTCGTCTTTCGAACGCCTTCCTCCGCAAGCCCGGCCCGCCCTCAATGAGTCCTACCCGACCCGCACCCTGTGGCCTCCTCAACCTGAACAAGCCAATCGGGCTGACTTCACGCGACGTCGTCGATTTCGTGTCCCGGCCGCTCCGGAAGGTGAAGGTCGGGCACGCCGGCACGCTCGACCCGCTCGCGTCAGGGGTGCTGGTTGTCTGCGTCGGAGCGACGACCCGGCTGATCGAGTTCGTCCAGCGGATGCCCAAAACCTATCGGACCGTCATCCGGCTCGGCGCGACGAGCAATACCCTCGACGCCGACGGCACCGTGGTCGAGACGATCGACCCGCGTGTCCCCTCCGAAGAAGAACTCCGCGCCGCGCTGGCGACCCAGGTCGGCACAATCCTTCAGATGCCTCCCGATTTCTCGGCGCTCAAGGTTCATGGCAAGCGGGCTTATGACCTTGCCCGGGCGGGGCTGGAGGTGACGCTCGTCGCGCGACCGGTGACGATCACGCGGGTCGAGTTGATCGGCTTCGACTGGCCGAGGATTACGCTGGAAGTCGATTGCGGGAGCGGGACTTATATCCGCTCGATCGCCCGAGACGTCGGCGAGGCGCTCGGTTGTGGCGGGCTGATCGAGGTCTTGACACGGACGAAGATCGGCCACTTCACGGTCGAAACCGCGATCGACCCCAGGGGTCTCGACGTGGCGTCCATTGAGGCGGCACTCCTGCCCTCGACGGGGGCGGTGGCGGCGCTGCCGCAGCGGTTGGTGACGATCGAAGAGGCGACGGACATCGTCCAGGGGCGTGAGATCGTCGTCGACGGCCCGCCCGTCACGATCGACGACGAGATGGCGCTGATCGGTCCCGACGGTAATCTGCTGGCGATCGCGGTCGGCGTCGACGAGGGGCGTCGGCTGGCCCCGAGACGAGTCTTGAACATGGGGTAATCGCGCGAACCGTGGGGGCTCGGCGAGCGTCTTAAAAGGAGAGACAGCAGGGTCTCGGGTGGCATCCGATTCTTGAACCGGGGCCACCCGACATGGAGGCTCCCTCTCGCAAGAAAAGTGACTCTGCAATCCTCCTGCGAGCAGAGAGGGTGTCGTTGACGATCGGGGGCAATCGCTCCTAGAATGCGGCGTGCACTTGTTCTGATCTCACCGCCTCACTCCCTTCGAGGTCCTACCCAGCTTGATTGAAACCAAAAGCACCGAGCGTTCCGACCGGCAGGAGAAGACAATCCTGGTGAAGGTCCTTCTCCCGGACGGCGATTACAATCCCGAAGACCCCATTGAAGAAATCCGGGGCCTGGCGAAGACGGCGGGGCTTGTTGTGGTCGGAGGGCTGCTCCAGAAGCGGGGGCATGTCGATATCGCGACCTATATCGGCTCGGGCAAGGTCGAGGAACTGAAGTCGCTGGTCGAGGCGCACGAGGCCGACGTCGTGATCTTCGACAACGACCTTGGCCCGGCGCAGACGCGGAACCTCGAACGCCTGGTCGGTGCCAAGGTGATCGACCGGACCGAGGTGATCCTTGATATCTTCGCGACCCGCGCGCAAACCCACGAGGCCCATCTCCAGGTCGAACTGGCGCAGCTTCAATATGCGCTGCCCCGGCTCAAGCAGATGTGGACCCACCTGTCGCGTTACAAGGGCGGCATTGGTGTGCGTGGTCCGGGCGAGAAGCAGCTCGAAGAAGACCGTCGGCTCGTCGGCAAGCGGATTCGCGACCTCAAGATCAAGCTCGAAAAGGTGCAGGCCCGCAAAGAGCGCGAGGTCGCTGGCCGGGGAGACGCGCCCACGGTCTCGCTTGTCGGATACACCAACGCGGGCAAGTCGACGTTGATGAATCTGCTCACGCACGCGGGCGTCTTGGCCGAAGACAAGCTGTTCGCGACCCTTGACACCCGGACCCGCAAGTGGGGCTTCCGGGGCGGTGGTGCGGCGCTATTGTCGGACACGGTCGGGTTCATCCGCAACCTGCCGCACTCGCTCGTCGCCTCGTTCAAGGCCACTCTCGAAGAGGCCAGCCAGGCTGACCTGCTCGTCCATATCGCCGACGCCTCGAGCCCTGAGGTCGAGTCGCAGATTAAGGCTGTGAATGACGTCCTGGGCGAGCTGGGATTGGCCGAGCATCCGACGATCTTGGTCCTGAATAAGATCGACCGGCTGACGGATCGCTCGTTCCTTGATGTGCTGCTCGCTCAACATCCTGGAGCCGTGCCGATCAGCGCAGCGAAGAACGACGGTCTCGAACGGTTGGAGATTGCCGTCCGCGAGTCGCTCGACGAGTCGGCGCTGGACGCGGAGGTTGAGACCCTGGTCGGCAACGGCCGGGTGCTGTCCTACCTCGCCCAACACGCGCGGATCGACGCGAGGATTTACGGCGAAGACGACACGGTATCACTCCAATGTCGATTGCCACGCCGATGTGTTGACTTTCTCAACGAGAACGGCGCGAAGGTCCGGACGAACGCCTTGAGACTGTATGCCTGAGTCGTTTCGAGAGAGAGTCCGCCAATGCGACTCAGTGTGATCGGCCTCCTCATCTGCGTCTTACTCGGGTGGGGTAGGCCGGTCTGGGCCGACGAGTCCGTCCGCAAGGCTGTAGGCTTTCTGTCGGTCGAGGTGCCGGTCTGGTCGCGTGAGCATCATTGCTTTTCGTGCCACAATAATGGCGACGCCGCCCGCGCCCTCTATCGGGCCAAGGCGGTTCTGCCCGGTACGCTGGCCGAGACAACGCATTGGTTAACCCGGCCCGAGGCGTGGGACGGGCAGGGGGATGAGGGGCCGTCGAGCGACAAGCGGCTCGCCCGGCTCCAGTTCGCGCTGGCCCTGGCGACGGCGATCGACTCCGGTGTGATCGACGCCCGGCCCGCCCTCCGCGTAGCCGTCGATCGCGTTGCGGACGATCTGGGCTCAGACGGCTCGTGGACCGTTGATAACGGGATGACAGTCGGCTCGCCCGTGACCTACGGCAGTCGGCTATCGACCGCGCTCGCCATTCGTGTCCTGCGTTCGGAAGGGGCTGACCGCCATGCGAAACGGGTCGAACGGGCCGAAGGCTGGCTCCGGGCGAGGACGGTCGAAAACGTCGTCGAGGCCGCGTCGGTCTTGATGATCGAGCCCCGAGGTCGCGAGCCCTCCACCGAGACCGGTCGCCGGGCACTTGCGCTGCTCCTCAAAGCCGAGTCGAGACGCGGCGGGTGGGGGCCATATGTCGACGTCCCGACCGAGCCGTTCGACACCGCGCTCGCCCTGATCGCCATGAGTCCGTTCCGTGCCGAGGTGAGAGTCGCAGCGGCGATCAGTCGAGGCCGCGCCGCGCTCGTCCTCATGCAACGCCCCGACGGTTCCTTCCCGACCACGACCCGCCCACCCGGTGCCGAGAGCTACGCCCAGAGTCTCTCAACGGCCGGATGGGCCACGATCGCCCTGATCGAGACGGAGCGGTAGTGGTTCTCGGGTTGAAACTTCTGGATCGGCCCCAGGCGAATGGTGATTCGGCGGAGATCGGGTTCGGTCGCTAGCGATTGCTTGACAATTGTTTTCAACCGCTTATTATTCGGTCATGACGCGACCCCGTCACCCGAACAAACACATCAAACGGGCCGTTAGCTATGCCGAGTCTCGCGACTGGCGGGTCGTCATGTCGAGCGAACATGCGTGGGGTCGGATCTTCTGTCCGCTTGGGGAACGCGGCGGTCATTGTCAGAGTGTCTATTCGACCCCGAGGTCTGGACGAAGGGTAGATCGAGTGGCCGAGTGTATGCACGAACATGATTTCGTTCTCGTCCTGAGCGGGGTCTTGGAACTGACGGATGAGGTCGCGAACGCGCTCTTCGAGGCCGGCCGGGTTGATGTTTACCCGCGAGGAGATTTCCCTCAAGCGAGCTATCCTCTCGGCGATCCGCGACGTCAGGAAGTCGGGCGTTGGCGACGTGATGGCCGTCGACAACTGCAACCTCGTCACCCAGGCCGATATTGCCCGGCGGATCGGGCGGTCTCGACAGATGATTACCCAATATCTCAACGGTTCGCGCGGGCCGGGAGATTTTCCGCCCCCTGTCTGCCATCTCACCGACAAGCACTCGATCTGGGCGTGGTGTGATGTCTCCGCGTGGCTCTTCGAGAACGGTGTCGTCGATTCAACCCGACGCTCGCCGAAGAAGTGCTTGGACTCGCGACGGCTAGTTGAGACGGATCGGAGCCGCACTATGCTGAGTCTCGGACGTGCCTCAACCCGAACCTGCCAGTCGATTGGCCGCCGCGCGTTTCTCCGGTTGGGGACGCTCGGCCTGGCCGGTTTCACGTTGGCTGACCTTCTCGCCGCGCGTGCGATCGCGGGGGACGATGGGGTCTCTCGACCGGCAAAGTCGGTGATCGTGCTCTGGCTCTGGGGCGGGCCGAGCCATCTCGATACGTTTGACATGAAGCCCGACGCCCCGCTCGAATATCGCGGGCCGTTCGAGCCGATCGCGACCCGGGTGCCGGGAATCCAGGTCTGCGAGCAATTCCCCGGCCTGGCACGACATGCCGACAAGTTCTCGATCATCCGGTCGCTCCATCACGAGTCGAACGACCACGGGATCGCCGGGACGATCGGCCTGACGGGGAACATCTCCGGGGCGGTCGGCCTCGACGGCAAGTCGCAGGGCAATGCGCTCCGGCCAAGCACCGGGGCGATCGTCGGCAGGCTGCGGCCAGGTCGCCCCGAGGCGTTGCCGTCTTACGTCGTACTGGGGGAGAGGCTTCATCAGGGGTTGAAGCCGGTGGTCGGGGAGGGGGGTGGAACGCTGGGCTCGACGTTCGACCCGTTCCGCTTGACCTACGAGCCCGGCTTCGGCCTCAAGCTGCCCGACGTCACCCTGCCCGAAGGGGTCACAGCCGCTCGGCTGGGGGCTCGGTGGGACTTGCGAAACGGACTCCCTGTCCCGACCTCGTTCAACCCGTCTGCCGGTGCGCCCGGCCGGCTCGATCGCCACTATGATCTGGCTCATACGCTGATCGCCTCGCGGAAGAACCTGCAGGCGCTCGATATCGAGAGCGAGCCGACGCGAGTGAGAGAGGCGTATGGGTCACATCGCTTCGGCCAGTGCTGCCTGATCGCGCGCAGGCTTGTCGAGGCGGGTCTGCCGTTCGTTCAGGTCAACTGGAGCACGCACGTCGAAGGCCCCGAAGATGCCGGGGACGGTGGCTGGGATATGCACGATCGCTACTTCCAGATCATGCAAGATCGCCACGGCTGGATGCTCGACCGAGGGCTATCAACCTTGCTCGCCGACCTCTCAACGCGCGGGCTGCTCGACTCGACGCTGGTCGTCGCGGTCGGCGAGTTCGGCCGGATGCCCAAGATTAATAACAAGGCAGGGCGTGAGCACTGGAACAACTGTTACTCGGCCCTGATCGCCGGCGGGGGCGTGCAGGGAGGGCGGGTCATCGGCTCGTCTGACCGTCGGGGCGAGCATCCTGTCGACCGACCTTGCACGCCTGCCGACCTCAACGCGACGATCCTCGCCCGACTCGGCATCGGCGCGGCCGAACTGACCAGCCTCAACCTCACGCCGATGGGCCAGCCGATCGAGGAGTTGTTCTGAATTGGGACATTACTTCGCCCTGGCTCTCGTCCTGTTCTCGATCGGTCCAACTGCGCCCGATCGGCTGACGACCGACGGACTCGGCAAGGGTCGGCCCGCCTGGTCACGCGACGGCAAGCGGTTGACCTTCTCTCGCCATGAGGCGGGAGGGACGCACATCTGGCAATATGTCATGGACGTCGGCAAGCCGTCCTCAGCGCATCGCGTGACGAAACGCGCCGTGCCCGACTACGACGCCACGTTCTCGCCCGACGGTAAGGGCCTGGTGCTCGTCGTGGTGACGCAGTCAGGCACGCAGGGGAACCTTGACATTGCCACCGTCCCGAGCGAAGGCGGCGAACCGAAGGTGATCCTGGGCGACTCGCTAAGCAGCCCACCCCATCTCTCGCATCAGGAGTGGCCGTCGTATTCGCCCGATGGCAAGCGGGTCGCGTTCAGCTCGACGCATGAGGGAAACCAAGAGATCTACACCGCGGCGAGCGACGGGTCGGACGTCGTTCGGATCACGCAGAGTCTCGGGACCGACGCCCACCCATGCTGGACGCCCGACGGCCTGTGGCTGCTGTTCGCCACCGATCGCTGGGGCGGTCTTGAACTGGCAAAGGCCCGCCCAGACGGGACGGGCCTCGTTCGCCTTACCACCAGCCGCGGGCTTGACGACTACCCCGCCGTCTCGCCCGACGGCACCCGGGTCGCGTTCGTCTCACACCGCGACGGCAATTTTGAGATCCATGTCTGTCGTATCGACGGGTCGGAAGTTGTGAATGTCTCGAAGCATCCGCGTGGCGACACGATGCCGACATGGACCCCTGACGGCAAGGGCGTCACGTTCGTCTCGGAGCGTGACGGAGGATCTGACCTGTATACCTTGCTTATCGCCCCTTGAGTTGTCGCGAGCGGCGGAGGGCCCAGAGGCCGACTCCTCCGAGTCCGAGCAGGACCAGACTTGTCGGCTCGGGCACAACCTGCGGCTGGGGGTTGAAGGCGGGAACCAGGGTCCAGCCGAGCCCGTCCTCTCCGGCCACGACGTCGTTTGGCGAGCCGGCGAACGAGCTGAAATAGAAGCCCTTGGTGATATCAATGCCGGGGATCTTCGAGAAACCGGAGATGGTGAATTCGAAGTCAGGCTGGGCGGCCGAGGGGCTATACAGGAGCGAGCCCGTGATCTGCGGGTTGGCGAACGCGGCACCGTAGTTGGTGGCGAGGCCGGCATTGCTCGCCGAGAACTGGGCCACTCGGAAGCCGTCGAGCCCCGAGGGAACGTTGCTCAGCTTGTATTCAGGCACACCAGCCACGGCCAGGCCCGGACCCACATGGTTGCCCGAGAGGACGCCCGCGAAGGCGGTGGTGATCGAGTCGAGACCACCGAGATTGGCGGGATTCACCCCACCAGCGGCCGTAAGCCTCGGGTCGAATCCGCCGGGGTTGCCGCTGCCGTCAGCGTCGCCAGCGATCCCCGTGAACTTCATATCAACGTGGAGGGTATCGGTTTTCAGGTTGTACGTCAGGATCGTCTCGCGGAGGTCCCAGCCTGTCGAGGTGATCCAGGGGGCCACAGCCACGTCGCCGATCGGGCTCTTGATGTCGGCCAACGTGACCGTGTTCGGCGGGGTGATATCCGCGCGGGCGGTCCCGACGCCGATCAAGGTGGCGACGCCGAACAGAGCGAGTCGAACGGCGAGGAATGAGCGAGATGCACGGATCATTCGATGAACCTCCATGTACGGTCCCGAGACAGGCTCCATTGCCCCGCCATGCTATTGGCAGGCGAGAGGGTCCATTGCGGGGCCCTCTCCCAATCTCAGTGGCCGGGCTCGATCGGGAAGAGTCTTATAAGTCCCATGCTCATCTCTCGCCGTGAGGCTGAAGATACGCATGAGAAAACGTCATTCGGATCGGCCGCCATCGTGGAGCTTAGCATAAGGTCGTTGGCTCGAAAACCCGAATCGCCCCATGTTAATTCGTTGCCCAGCGTCGGCGGGCCGACCACAATACGTCTCATCCCGAACATCCGGAGTCGGGTCGATCGAATCTTTGAGAGGGAGCAACGACATGTTGAAGACGACGAGGGGCTGGATTCTGGGATTTGGATTGGCCGCGGCAACGGCCGTCCCCGCGATGTCGGCCGGGCTCGAGACGGGGACGCCTGACCTCAAGTCGGCCGGGGCTCTTGCGTTCGGACCTGACGGCATCCTGTTCGTCGGCGACTCGGCGGGCGCGGCCTTGTTCGCGATCGACACGGGCGATCGCGGTCCCGCAACCCACGGCACGTTCAAGGTCGAGGCGGTCAACCGCAAGATCGCCGAGGCAATCGGCACCGAGCCCGACCAGATCCTGATCAATGACATGGCGATCAACCCCGCGTCGGGCAAGGCCTATCTCTCGGTCTCGCGGGGCAAAGGCCCCGGTGCCGCGCCGGTGATCGTGCGGGTCGACGCCTCGGGCAAGGTCGAGCCGATCTCGCTGGAAAAGGTGCCGTTCGCCAAGGCCACACTCAATGACGTGCCCGCCCCCGGTGCCCCGCGCGGTGCCCGAGCCGAGGCCATTACCGACCTCGCCTATGTCGAGGGCCGCGTCTTCATCGCCGGGCTGTCGAACGAGGAGTTCTCATCGCGACTCCTGGCGATCCCCTATCCGTTCACCAAGACCGACAAGGGCACCAGCGTCGAGATCTACCACGGTGCCCACGGCCGGTTCGAGACCAAGTCGCCGGTGCGCACCTTCGCCGTCTATACGATCAAGGGCGAGCCGCATCTGCTCGCCGCTTATACCTGCACGCCGCTGGTCAAGCTGCCGGTCGCCGCGCTCAAGCCGGGTGCCCATTACAAGGGGACGACCATCGCCGAGCTGGGCAACCGCAACAAGCCGCTCGATATGATCGTCTACAACAAAGACGGCAAAGATTACCTCCTGCTCGCCAACAGCAGCCGAGGGGTGATGAAGATCAAGACCGATGGGGTCGACTCCGCCGAGGCGATCACCTCGCCCGTCAAGGACATCAAGGGTCAGCCCTTCGAGACGATCGCCGAACTGAAGGGCGTCGTCCAGCTCGACACGCTCGACAAAGATCACGCCGTTCTGCTCGTGCAGGGCAACGCCGGGTCGCTGAATATCGAGACGATAGACCTGCCGTGACCCTCCAACGACTTGCCTTGATTCTGGCCCCCCTCTGCGTCGCCTTCGTCCCGCGCCCGGCCCTTGCCAGCGCGGACGGGGGCCGTCTGACCGTGCGCCAAGACGCATCAGGGGTGATCGAGGTCGTCGGCCTTGACGCCAATGTACGTCAGGCCTTCGCCCGACCCGACCGGACTCCCGAGGGATGGGCTGAGATCCTCTCCGTCCGCGTGGCCCGCGAGATCGGCCAGCCTCAGGCCGCGGCGATCGTCGGTCATCATGAGATCATCGGCGAGACGCTGCGATTCACGCCGAGGTATCCCTTCCTCGCCGGGACACGCTATCTCGTTCGCTTCGACCCGCGTCGCGTCGATCCCGCTTCGACCACCGCCTCGATCGAGCTGACGTTCACCGTGCCAGCGGGGCCGGTTGGCAAGCCGACCGATGTCGTCGCGGTCTTCCCGTCTGCGAGCCTCGTCCCCGAGAACCTGCTCAAGCTCTATCTCCACTTCTCTGCGCCGATGAGTCGGGGCGAGGCCTACCATCGCGTCCGCCTCCTCGATGGCTCGGGGCATGCCGTTGAGCGTCCCTTCCTGGAACTTGGCGAAGAGCTTTGGGACCCCGAGATGATCCGGCTAACGCTCCTCTTCGATCCCGGGCGGATCAAGCGTGGGCTCAAGCCGCGCGAGGACGAAGGGCCGATCCTCGAAGCTGGCAAGCCATACACCTTGGTGATCGACGCCGACTGGCCCGACGCCTCGAACCGCCCACTCGGTGCCGGGTTCCGCAAGTCGTTTCGCGCGGGACCGCCTGACGAGGCCCAGCCTGTCGCGACGCTCTGGACCTTCGAAGCCCCGACGGCCGGAACGCGCGGACCGTTGGTCGTTCGATTCCCGGAATCGCTCGACCACGCCATGCTCGGCCGGGCCATCAGCGTACTCGTGGGAGAGGGCCGGGTCGTCGGTCGCGTCGAGGTTGGCGAACGCGAGCGGTCGTGGCGGTTCGTCCCCGATCGCGTCTGGCCGGATGGACCGATCCGCCTGCAGGTTGACCCGGAGTTGGAAGACCTCGCGGGCAATAGCCTGGCCCGTCCGTTCGAAGTCGACGAGGTTCGCCGCGATCCGGGCGGCGTTTCGAAGGGGGACGTCGTCGTCCCCGTGCCCCGTCCGCGATGATCCGCGAGTCGTCGGTTCAGATGTCGTCGTCGGGCCTGTCTGTCCCCAGGATCTTCTCGGCCGACTTCACGAGCTTCTCGATGGCGAACGGCTTACGGATGTAATCCTTCACCCCGAGCATCTCTGCGTAAGCCCGATGTCGGCTGCCCTCGTTGCCCGTAATCATGATCGTCGGGATCAGCCCGCCCGCGCGGGTCTTGAGCTTCTCGAGCACGAGGAAGCCCGACTTCTTGGGCATCATCATGTCGAGGATGATGAGGTCAGGATTCTCACGCTCGGCGACGGTGAGGCCGGCGTTGCCGTCTCGGGCGACGAGAACGCGATAGCCCCGACCGTCGAAGACCGTCCTCATCGTTTCGATGATCTCGTTATCGTCGTCGACAAGAAGGATCGTCTTCTGGTGGGCGGACATTGAGGGGCGACTCCCTTTGGGACGCGAGGCCCCTCTGGCGAGGGTCGGGCGTGAGTGGTTGGACATCTCGGCAGGCGAGAAGCGGAGGGGCCGGGCCGATCTTGGACGATCATAAGCCCGACGTGCGGCCCCGGCAAGAGCCGATAGGCGATCGAGAGCCGTCTCGCGGCAGGCTGGGGCTCGTGTCTCGTTGAAAGCGTCGGAACGCGGTCCGATGTCGTTCCCCAAAGGCTTACAGACTCGATCCCAACACGATTCGCGGGACGACCGTCCTCGATTTCCCGATGGTGTCTGGTGTACGGGCCACGACGGCGGCCCCGCGCCCTTTGAGTGAACACCTTGATTCCGAGGCTCCCATGTCCGAATGCTCGCAAGCCAAGCTCGACGCCAACCGCCTCAACGCCCAGAAGTCAACCGGCCCGCGCACCGCCGATGGCAAGGCGATCGCCAGCGCAAACTCCCTGAAGCATGGATTTTGTGCCGCGACCGCTCCCGTTCCGGGCGAAGATCCCCAGATTCTCGTCGATCGCAATGAGGCGTGGCAGTCCGAATTAAACCCGCATCATAAGGAAGCGCAGGGCTATATCGTCCAGCTCGCCGTTCGCCAGACCGCACGCCTCGACCGGATTCATGTCGCCTCCGAGGCCCGGATCGCCAAGCGGGTCAGGGACGCGCATAAAGACCGCCACAACCAGCGGTTAGAGGATGTCGAAGCGGCCTATCGCACCCTCCATATTGACGCCGATATTGCCGTCCGTCGCCTCCGCCAGACGGTTGAGGGCTGCGACCACCTGATCAAGTTGTGGGAGTCGATGCGCTGCGTCGTCGAGCTTC
>JANXSY010000205.1 GCA_025356435.1 Isosphaeraceae bacterium
CTCCGATTCGCCCCTCGACCGCGACGCGAGACCGGGATGGGTTCGTTTGGCGCGATGATCGGTCGATGTCGGTTGGGTTCGCTCGGTCGAAAGGTTGTGCGGCATGCCCCCCACCCTAGCCCTCCCCCACGGGGTGGGGAGGGGACCGGATTGGGTTCGCTCGGTCGAAGGTCGCGCGGGCCGCGGTTGGGTTGCCCTGAAAATCTTGATTCTGAGTGATTGGCGCAATTTGAGGAATGCCCGGCAATTACTGGGCACATGCATCCATCTAGTGCTCTTTTCATGGGGTCGGGTGTCCCAAGGGAACATGAAAAATTCGTTCGGTCGCAGGCGACCGGTGGGGAAATTGGGTTTGTTCCGTCACCAAGGTAGCCGGTTGGCTTCGCTCGGTCATCGATCCGGGTCGACGCCGCGCGGAGGTGTCGGATGCGCGTTCGGTTGCTGTCGGGTTCGCTTGTCAAAGAGCTACCCTTACCATCCTCTTTGCTCGCGGATAAGTCCCGTAAATCCCGACGGTCTTGCGTCTGTCCCGAGGCTGACGCATCCGGGCGACTTGATTCCGCCTTCGTCAAATAGACCAGAATCGAGAACGACACCCAGTTCGAGCAAATCAATGTCTTGCATCAATCCGCCCTGCTTGTCGGTGGGGGGGGGATGGTTTAGACTGACCACTCTCCAGACTGCTGAGGTTGCCGCGCAGGAGTCGAGCACAGGGATGCCCCCGGGCCTTGAACAGAATGTAGTCGTCCTCGGCTCGACCGGCTCGATCGGCCGGAGTGCTCTCAGCGTCATCGAACACGATGGCGGCATACGTCTTCGCGCCTTCGGTCTGGCGGCGAATTCGAGCGTTGATGCTCTGATCGAACAGGCCCGCGTGTTCCGGCCTCGCTATATCTCCCTCTCCAGCCCCGAGGCGTCGGCCCGCGTCGATGCACAGCTTCGTGGGACGGGGGTCGAACTGCTGGGCTCGCGCGACGGCATCATCAAGATGGTGCAGGACCCCGAGACTGACAAGGTGCTCTCGGCGATCGTCGGCGCGGCGGGTCTCGAAGGGACCTGGGCGGCGATTGAGGCGGGGAAGACCGTCGCGCTCGCCAATAAGGAGACGCTCGTCGTCGCCGGCCCGCTCATCATGGAGCTGGCGAGGAAGCGCGGCGTTACACTCCTGCCGGTCGACAGCGAGCACTCGGCGATCTTTCAGGCGATGCGGGCCGGTCAGCCCAAAGAGGTCCGGCGCGTCATTCTCACGTCGTCAGGCGGGCCGTTTCGCGGTAAGTCGGCGCGAGAACTGGCGGACGTCACTCCCGAAGAGGCGCTCAAGCATCCGACGTGGCGGATGGGGCCGAAGATTTCGATCGACTCGGCCACGCTCATGAACAAGGCGCTCGAGGTGATCGAGGCGCGATGGCTGTTCGATCTCCGGCCCGACCAGATCGAGGTTGTGATCCATCCCGAGAGCGTGGTCCACTCGCTGGTCGAGTTCGTTGACGGCAGCGTCGTCGCGCAGCTCTCGCCTCCCGACATGCGGCTGCCGATCCAGCTTGCGCTGACCTATCCCGACCGCGTGCCCGGCCCCTGCCCCTTGCTCGATCTGACTAGCCCGTTCGCGCTCCACTTCGAACCGCCCGACCGCGAGACGTTTCCTTGCCTTGACCTCGGCTATGAGGTGATGCGGCGGGGCGGGACAGCCGGCGCGGCACTCAACGCCGCGAACGAGGCGGCCGTCGCGCGATTCCTTGCGTCAGAGATCGGATTCCTCGATATTCCCCGCGCCTGTCGCGCGGCCCTCGATCATCACCATTATGACCCCCGGCCCACGCTCGACGCCCTCTGGCGCGTTGACGCTTCGGCCCGGCAGGAGGTCCGACGTTGGTCCAGAACCTAGCCCTCGCCCTGGGCATGATCTTTAATGTTGTCAAGGTCGTCTTCGGCCTGGGCTTCGTCATCTTTATCCACGAGCTGGGACACTTCCTCGCGGCCAAGTGGAACGGGGTCAAGGTCGATAAGTTCTACCTCGGCTTCGACTTCTTCGGCCTGCGGATCATGAGCTTCAAGTACGGCGAGACCGAATACGGTATCGGCGGCATCCCGCTTGGCGGCTATGTCAAGATGCTCGGCGAAGACCCGGTCTCCGAAGGCGGACAGCCGACGAATGATCCCCGCGCATTCAGCAACAAGTCGGTCAGTGCGCGAGTCGTGATCCTCTCGGCTGGCGTGGCGATGAATATTTTACTCGGCCTGATCGTGTTCACGACCACCCACATGCTCGGCGTGGTCGAGCAGCCTGCGCGGCTGGGGCTGGTGCAGGCCGGTTCGCCCGCCTATGAAGCCGGGCTCCGCGAGGGCGACGAGATCCTCACGATCAACGGACGGGGCGACGCCAATTTCCAACGGATGAGGCTGGCCGTCAGCCTGAGCGCGGCGAATCAGAAGGTCGTCTTCGGGGTGAAGCGCCCTGGCGTCCCCGAGATCCTCACGATCCCGGTCGAGCCGAGGCGTCAGGCCAAGGCGGGAATGCCGAATATCGGCGTCCTCACCTGCGAGAGCCTGAGTTTCTATCAGGACGTCCAGTGGGCCGAATTCCCAGGCAGCGACGGCCCCGCGCCCCCCAAAGACGCCCTCCAGCCCGAGGGCACGATCTTTGAGGCTGGGCCGGTGGGCGGCTCGCGGAGCAAGGTCGACGATATCTTCGGCCTCGACCGCATCCTGCTCGAAAACCGTGACAAGCCGGTCGAGATCACGGTCGAATCCAAACCGGAGAAGGATAAACCGAGCAAGACGACAAAGGCTGTCCTGCCCGTAAACCACGTCATGACGTTCGGGCTCCGGCTGACTCCAGGCAAAGTCACCTCGATCCAGGCGGGGTCGATCGCCGAGAAGGCGGGATTTCGTAAGAGCGATCGCATCGTCAAAGTTGACGGCCGAGACGATTTCGACCCGATGCACTTGCCCGACGACCTCTACGACCGCGCGGGTAAGCCGGTCGCTTTCGTTGTCGAACGTGACGTCGACGGCAAGCCTGGGACGGCCGAACTGACCGCGACGCCCGACTCGTCGATGCCTTGGATCAACATGATGGCAGTCGAGGACGAGGCGTTCAAGCTGCCCGGCCTGGGCATGGCGATGTCGATCGATACCAAGGTTGCGGCCGTGGCTGAAAATAGCCCCGCCGCCAGGGCGGGGATCAAGCCGGGCGCGGTAATTCGAGAGATGTTGATCTCGCCGATCGTCGAGAACGGCAAGCAGAAGGATGCCACGTCGGAGAAGCCGATCCGCCTCGTGTTCGTCGAGGAGTTAAAGTCCGAGAAGGGCGCGAGCTCGGCGAGCTGGTCGTCAGCGTTCCTCAGCCTTCAGTACCGGCCTAAGAGCGAAGTCCAGCTTACTCTTTCGGACTCGCCGAAGTCGGTGGCGATCACGCCCGAACCCGATCTGAAGTGGACGAATCCGAATCGCGGCCTGAAGTTGATGTCGATCCATCGTGAGATCCCCCCACAGCCGTTCGGGACAGCGATCAAGAGGGGCTGGAACGAGACTTATGACAACGTGGTCACAATCTATGCGACGATCCGCAGCCTCTTCTCGGGACGGGTCAGTACGAAGCATATGATTGGCCTGCCCGGCATCGTCTCGGTCGCCTATCAGTCGGCCGACGCGGGGATTGTCCCGCTGCTCGCCTTCCTCGGCATGCTCAGCGTGAATCTCGCGGTGTTGAACTTCCTGCCGATCCCTCCGCTCGACGGCGGCCAGATCGCGTTCGTGATCGCCGAGAAGATCCGGGGCAAGCCGCTGCCCGACTCAGCCCTCAACGTCCTGGTCATCGGCGGGCTCGTGCTCGTTCTCTCGCTGATGACCTTCACGATCGGCCAGGACGTCTGGTTCATGATCTTCGGTCGCGGATAGCACCAGAGCCGACCGATGAGGCCGAACCCTCGGCGCGACCCTCAGAGGTCGCGCCGAGCGCACGATCGTACCCCTGGCTTGGCGACAGAGCCTTTTTAGCTTCAGAGATGCGTTGGCGGTTCCCGAATAGCAGGGAAGACGCTTCGCATCCGTTGACCTACTTCATCTAAGCAAAAGAGTCGGATGCGGGCGGATCGGCGGAGCTGCATCCGTGATCGAGACCGCTTCGACCCGTTCCGAGTCGCCCCACCGTCGGCACGGACCCCACCCGGCCCGGCATAAGTCATCAGCCGTCGCGCCCGCCCGGCCCCGCCACTGCGAGTTCGACGCCTTACGCGCGACGGCGATCATTCTGGTCGTCACGCTCCACGCCGGGCTTGCCTACACGCAACTCGACATCCCGAGGTTGCTCTGGGGCGTCCGCGAGCCATCGACGCACCTCGGTTTCGACCTCTTCTCCTGGTGGTCGATGGGAGTCTCGGTCCCCCTCTTCTTCATGATCGGCGGGTTCTTCGCCGCCGAGATTTACGAGTCGCGCGGGCCGAGCGGCTTCGTCAAGACCCGCGTCCGGCGGATCGTCGTTCCGTTCCTTGTCTCCTCAGCGACGATCCTACCGCTCTGTTTCTTCGCCTGGGCTTATGGCTGGATCGTGACCGGTCGCTGCGACTTCAGCGAGATCCGCCGGATGCGGTTCGCCGACGTTGCGATTGAGCCTGACCTCTACGGCCCGGCCCATCTCTGGTTCCTCGAATACCTCATCGTCATGCTTGCGGCCTTCTTCGTCGTGCGCCACTTCTGGAGGGGGCGGGGGATACCGGCGAAGGACGGCGATTGGATCTTCGCCCCGTGGATGCCCTTCGCACTGGCTGTTCCCACGACGCTCTTACTGGCGATCGGCAGGGGTCGGTACGGGATCGACGTGACCTTTGATCGACACAACTCGTTCGTGCCCGACCCGCTCCGGCTGATCCATTACGGGTCGTTCTTCGCCTTCGGGGTCGGCGTTCATCGGTCTCGCGCCACGCTCAAGCGGCTAACCGGTTGGGGGCACTGGTGTCTCCTCGCGGTCGTGCCGATCTACGCATGCCGGGCTGCGCTGCTGCGGCTCGACCTGGTCAAACCGCTCGACGCGCCGGGGGCGTTCGCCCTTTGCCTGCTCGGCGGCCTCTTCGCGTGGCTCACGGTCTTCGGAGTGCTGGGGCTTTATCATCGCCTGTTCCATCAGCCGTCGCGGGTCGTCCGCTATGTCGCCGAAAGCTCGTACTGGATCTACCTGATTCACATGCCGATCGTCGGCGTGGTGCAGGCCGACCTGTTCGGACTGCGCTGGCCCACATTCGCCAAATTTGCCGTCACCTGGGTCATCACCTTCGCGATCGGCATCGCCACCTACGAGGTGCTCGTACGGAGGCGATCGAAGCCATCGTTGACGAAGAGTGACAGTCGGATCGAAGCGGGTGTGACATCGCAATTGGCACTGGAAACGGCTTGAGACGGATTGATTTCACACGCCCCTTTCCCCTCCTTCCACGAATGCCTATAACAAGGGCCTAATCGGTTCCTTCGCCCCTAAAAGACTGTGCGAGTTGCCCTAAGTCGTCCTCTCGGAGTGGGTTGATGCTCGATCGCTTGGCCGCCCGTTACCTTGCGGTACGCCAAACCACTGACGGCCTCGCGCAGTCGCTTAGCCCCGAAGATTGCCAGATTCAGTCGATGCCCGACGCCAGCCCCGTCAAATGGCATCTGGCTCATACCGCTTGGTTCTTCGAGACGTTTCTGCTCCTGCCTCACGCCCGAGGTTACACCGAGTTTCATCCCTCGTTTCGCTACCTCTTCAACTCGTATTACAACGCCATCGGTGACCG
>JANXSY010000222.1 GCA_025356435.1 Isosphaeraceae bacterium
GGCCTCGGCAGTGAGAACCGAGACCTGCCCGGATACGTTGTGATCAGCCCGAGTCAGCCGGCGCAAGGTGCTCCGCTCTGGTCATCGAGCTTTCTGCCGGCCGCCTATCAAGGGACGCTGATCTCTGACCTCAAAGATCCGATCGCCAACGTCAAGAACGCGAACTTCACGACCGAGCAACAGCGCACCCAACTCGACGCGCTACGACGGCTCAATGAGATCCATCGCCGGGGCCGTGAGGACGACAGCCGGCTCGCCGCGCGGATTGAGTCGTTCGAGCTGGCCTTCCGGATGCAGGCACGAGCACCGGAAGCTTTCGATGTCAATCGCGAGTCGAAGGCGACCCGTGACCTCTACGGGATCGACGACCCCGTCACCTCGATCTTCGGCACGCAATGCCTCATGGCGCGTCGGCTTGCTGAGCGAGGAGTGCGATTTGTTCAGGTCTATCATACGCAAACGTCCAAGCGCAAGAGTTGTCAGCTTTGGGATCAACATGGCGGTCTTGCCACCGAGCTTCCCGCCAACTGCGCGGCGACCGACAGGCCGATCGCCGCGCTGTTGGCTGACCTCAAGGGGCGGGGGCTGCTCGACGACACGCTCGTCGTCTGGGGCGGCGAGTTCGGTCGGACCCCGACTGCCGAAGGGACCAACGGCCGCGAGCATCACCCGTTCGGCTTCACGATGTGGATGGCGGGCGGGGGCGTCAAACGAGGATACTCGCACGGGCAGACCGACGAGTTCGGTTGGCACTCAGTCGAGGATAAAGTCCACGTTCACGACCTCCATGCGACGATCCTCCACTTGATGGGTTTGGACCATGAACGCTTGACATATCGCTATAGCGGGCGAGACTATCGCCTGACCGATGTCTTCGGTCAGGTCGTTAAACCACTGATCTCCTGACCCTTGCCGACACGCAACCCTACTTAGAGAGGCCTCTTCGCATGCGACTCGTCCGCCCCGGCTCGTGGCTCCTTGTGCTCGCCACCCTCGTCGCCCCGACCTTCGCGCGGGCGGCCGAACCGTTCGCGCTCAAGGACGGCGACCGCGTCGTCTTCTACGGCGACAGCATTACCGACCAGCGGCTCTACACGACGTTCGTCGAGACGTTTGTTGTCACCCGCTTCCCGAAGATGAAGGTCGACTTCGTCCACTCGGGATGGGGCGGAGACCGCGTGGGCGGCGGCGGCGGCGGCTCGATCGACGTCCGCCTCAAGCGTGACGTCGTCGCCTACAAGCCGACCGTGATGACGATCATGCTCGGCATGAACGACGCCAGCTACAAGCCGTTCGACGAGAAGATTTTCGTCACCTACACGGCAGGCTTCCAGCATATCGTCGAAGTTCTCAAGCGAGACCTCCCCGGCCTCCGCCTGACTCTGATCCGTCCTTCGCCCTTCGATGACGTGACCCGGCCTGCCGCCTTCGAAGGCGGGTATAACGGTGTGCTCGTCCGGTTCGGCGACTTCGTCAGCGAACTGGCCAAGAAGAATGGCGCGAGCGTCGCCGACCTGAACGCGTCGGTCGTCGAGGCCACGAAGAAGGCGTTCGCCTCTGACCCCGAACTGGCCAAGAAGCTCAACGCCGATCGCGTCCATCCTGGCCCGGGCGGACAGCTCCTCATGGCCGCCGCGCTTCTCAAGGCGTGGAATGCCCCCGCCCTCACCTCCTCGGTCACGGTCAGCGCCAAGCCGGGCAATACCGCGAAGGCCGAGCACGCCACGATCCAGGCGTTTGACGTAAAAGATGGCGTGATCTCCTGGAACCAGCTTGACGAGGCCCTCCCGTTCCCGATCAACCTCGACGATAAGGCCACCCAGCTCGCCGTCGCCTCGTCGAGCGTCATTGACGATCTCGACCGCCAGATCCTCCGCGCCACGGATCTCGACAAGGCGTCTTACACCCTCAAGATCGACGGCAAGGAAGTCGGAACCTTCTCGAAGGAGCAGCTCGACAAGGGCGTGAACCTCGCGACGATCTCCACGCCGATGCTCGTGCAGGCGAATAACGTGCATAAGCTGACTCTCGAGCACAACAACTTCCACTTCCTCCGCTGGCGGACAGTGCAGGTACCCCACGAGAGTGCTGCCCCTGAAGGAGTCGCGAAGGCCATCGAAGGACTCGACGCCATCGAGGCCAAGATCATCAATCGTCAACGCGAGACCGCCCAGCCGAAGCCCCACAAGTTCGAGCTGACCCCGAAGGTCTGAGCCCGGAGCGTGCGGGTTGATTCGCTCGCGTCGGCGGTTCTCGCGACCGCCGGCGCAATCCCCCCCTTTCGTGCGGGCCTCCCTGTCACTAGGATGGGGCTCCTGTCCCGGATCGATCGAGTCGCGCTACAGAGGAAGTCGGAATGGTCACGGCCGCTGCCCCCATGCATCTCGTCATGTTCGGTCGTCCCGGGAGCGGCAAGAGCAGTCTGGCCGAGCACCTCGGTGCCGAGTTCGGCTATCAACTCATACGCACCGGAGAGATGCTCCGAGAGGCTGTGCGGCGAGGCGATTTCCTCGGCGCTCGCGTCGAAAACCACCTCGCTCGGGGAGACCTTGTCCCCGATGAGCTGATTTTTGAATTGCTCGAAATCAACCTGAAATCGCCCCAGAAGGCTCGACTTCTGTTCGACGGGTTCCCTCGTACCCTCGGCCAGGTTGAGCTACTCGACCGATTTGAAAAGAAGCTCGGATTCGCGATCGATTGTTTCGTCGATGTCGTTGTCACTCGCGAAGACTCCGTCGCCCGGATGACCGGTCGTCGCGTCTGTCCGACCTGCGGCGCTACCTATCACCTGCTCGCCAAGCCTCCCCGGCTTCCCGAGACTTGCGATATCGACGGCTCGCACCTCGAAAAACGGAAAGACGACACGATGGAAGTCGTCTCGTTCCGGCAGAAGATCTACGAGGAACAGACCCAGCCTGTCATCAACCATTATCTCGCCGTCTCGCCCGAGATTTGCCGGTCCGTTGACGGCGGACAATCGGTTGATGCGGTTTACGCTGAGACGTGCCGCGTGCTCGGCGTCCGTCGCTAGCCGACAGTCGAGTCGGAACCGATCTGTCGTTTCCGTCGCCGTGCGGGTCGGTTGAGGTGTCGACCGCAGGTTGATAGGACGTCAATTCTCGGGAGCGAGGCCATGTTAAGGACGAGCGTGCTTCTGCTCTTCGGCGGGTCTGTGGTCGCATGTTCAGGATGCACGCGGACCGAACCCGCCGCCGTCCCCGTCCAGATCTCGCCGGCGCGACCGGTCAATCCCGCTCAATATAAACTTGCTTACAAATACACCGACGTCAAAGAATTGAGCTCGCTCTCAGGCGAGTACTTCTTTCGCGAGGACCGCGTCTATCATTTCCTCGACGCCTCAGACGAAGTGATGATAATCGAGCCGGCACAGAAGATGGTTCGCTTCCTCGACCTGCGGCGAAAGGTGGCGACCGAACTGTCGTTCGCTCGGATCGATGCCGCGATCGAGAACTACGGGAACGACCTTCGCGCGGGTATCAAGGCGAATCAGCAACAGAACACCCGCGCGGGGCGGATCGAAGCCGCGATGGAGGCGGACCTACTCGAACCCCATTGGAGTGTCGAAGGCGATGACCGTCTTCATCGTATCAGGCTTTTCAACGAAACCATCGAAGTCGACGCGACCGGAATCCCGGAGCCAGACGAGGCCCGGCTAGCACGGGTTGGCGAGGCGTTGTCGATCAACATCAAGCTTACAACGCTTCGGTTTCCCGACGCGATCGCCCCGTTTGCGCACCTCGACACCCTCTCGGTTCTGGCGCGCGACCGAAAGCTTATGCCGTCGGAGATCAGCTTTCTTTTTCGACTCGCGGGGCCACCCGAAAAATATCTATGGTCCTACGGATTCGGCCCCACGCTGACGGATCGAGAGTGGGAGGCACTTCGCAGGGTCGATGCTCTCCTCATTCGCACGAAGACGCTCACCTTCGACCGCTACGAGCGGCTCATCGACCGAGTGCGTATAAGATAGGCTCTTCGGCCGCACCTCGGGTCGCGCCTTATAAGCCCTCCTGCAAGGACACCTATCGTCTTGCTCGGGTGAGCGGTTTTCTTTCGACTCGTGCCTCGGACAGACTATCGCTCAATTGGCCGCGCCTCGTCGAAGTTCAAATTGAATAGGGTTCATCAAGTTGCATTTAAACGAAACTTGCGGACAACTTTTTGCTTAAAAAAGAATCGGTTGCCTTGCCATTGCACCGTTGGCAATGTATCTTCTGAGAGACAGGTAAGGGGGAGAATGGGAATCATAGGCGGATTAGGGCTCTGCTTGCGACTTCTTATGCCTATGTGGAGGCTTATCCGGTTGATCGTAAGTCGCTACCGTTGGCAGGCGAGACGCCCGTGTTTTCCACTGGGCCTAAGCAACCACGTACCAAGGGGGTCGCTCTAAGTCACGACCGGGACGTCGGTGACGCGCGATGTCCTCCAATTCTTACCAACTCTCAGACTCAGTTTCCGGTTCGATGACGAGTCGGAAGCCCTCCCGAAGAGTTTGCAACATGAATTATTCGCAGAGGTCGGCAGACCACGCGAAGCCGCGTCGCGACCTCAAGCTATTCGATAATGCCCAACCGGCGAAATCTCCCGCGACGGTTGCGCGTTGGTTAATCAACGGATTTCCTGCAATCGTCACCATCTGGACAGATGAACAGTGGATGGATCTTAAGGAGAGGCCGACCGACGCTCAATCCCTCTCGAATGGCGTCTGGTGTGCCCTGCGGATGGAATAAACGACTCGATGATTGAGTCGGGATCGTCCGTAAAAAGGCCGGCCACTCCCGCTTCGGCGAGGTGGCCGGCCTTCTTGCCGTATTCAGACTCGTTGACTGTGTAAACTAATAAGGGGACACCTCGCTCGCGACATTCGGCGATGTCCGAGATTCTTAGCGATTGGACTGTCCTTCGTCGGAGGTAGCCCGCGCCGCCAAGGCCCAGCGCTGTGGCCGAGAGATGATAGCTGTCGGCCCCGACGACTTCGCGAACATAGTCCCACGGCCGAAAGAGGGGCGTGGTGGCGAGTACGCCGGTCGCGATCCGGGGATCTGCCGCCGCGACGCGGGCGACTTCGGCATGGTCGAACGACGAGACCAACACGGACTCGGTCGCCCCGAGACGGCGTATGACGTCGATCACCGTGTCTACGAGCAAGAAGTCTCCGTCGTGTGCCGACTTAATCTCGACATTCGCCATCCAGTCGAGGTCGATTGTCGTACGGAGTGCGTCTTCGAGCGTCGGAATGCGTACGAGACCCGAAGCGGTCGCGTCGATGACTTCGCGGTCGAGTCTCTCAAGAGTCCCGAAGCTGGAGGCGGTGCGAGGTCTGCCCGCCCCGGCGACAAACCAGGCCCCCGCGTCGAGTCGAGACAACTCGTCCAGCGTGAATTCGGAGACTTGATAGTCGAGGTCGGCGCGAGGGTCACCCTCAAAGCGGGTTGCGACGTCGGTCGTACGGCGAAGCGATGAGTCGTGAATGACCACGGGGATGCCATCGGACGTCAGCTGGACGTCAAATTCCCATGCGTCTGCGCCCGATCGATGCCCCAGACCGGCGGCCAGTAGGGTGTTCTCGGGCGCGAAAAACGAGTCGCCTCGATGCGCAATCACGAGAGGGCGTCTGCGGTCACGTTCGAAAGCTTCACGAAATCGATTGTACAGGCGGGCACTCAACGACGTCGCCGGACGCCCGAGCCGTAGTAATACGACCGACGGTTGACGGTCTGCCCGATCATCCCCGCAACCCCGTTCAGGTTGTTGTAGGTGAGCGGAGGATTATAAAACCTCGGCACGGCTGCATACCCTGAGCCCATGCCATAACCGTAGCTGGGGGAATAGCCGAACGACGAACCCCCATAGGGATTTCCGTACCCGTACCCATAAGAAGAGCCGTAGCCGACCCGGCCATAGGCCTGGGCCGTAGCTGACGAAGGCATCATCGCCGCGAAGCAGACGACGGCGAGACCGATCCCGAGGCGTGAGGTGATACTCATGGCGAAACTCCTCCGACACGCGTGGCCGACTGAGCTGTGTGAAGCAGGGCTGTCCCGACGGTGGACAACTTACGTCCTGCCCTCCGGGTCAGCCCGACTTTTGAAAGTCGCGATGATATCGAACATTCACTGTACGAGCCGCAGGCGTAAGTGGGCGAGTAAATTTTCGCAATTTTGATCCGCGACCGTCGCCACGTTCGGTATCGACGCGACCGCTGGTCTCTTGACAATCGCTCAATCCAAGGTCTAATACAACTCTCAACACGCCGTGCTCGTAGCTCAATTGGATAGAGCGTCGGCCTCCGAAGCCGAAGGTTGTAGGTTCAAGTCCTACCGGGCACATCTTCGAGAATGCAAGGGAGGCCATCCGATTGCGGATGGCCTCACAGCGTTTAAATCGAGTTCTTAAATCCCGCGTCCGTGCTTGGCGAACAAGACGGTAGGCGCGAGGATGTTAGTAATCCCGTTCGTATAGAGTCTGCCGTCGAAGGTGACGGACGCATTCGTCTTTGAGTATCGGAACCGGATCGTCCCGGTACTTTGGAAGAAGAAGTCGGAGCCGCCATAGACGTTAGGGTCAGCGGCGAAGGTTCCCTGGGTGGGGCGGCCCTTGCTATCGAGCGTCGACCGATCGATCACGAAATCGAGCGCGAAGGCGTTACTGCCGGTCAGGTTTTTGTCCTGTAAATAGGCTGCGCCGGTGATTCTCGCGGTCGGGTCAGACGGGATGATCGTCGTCAGTTGCAATGTACCGTGGAGGAATTGTGTCGACGAACCCAGCCCAAGGACCGAGATGGTTCCCAACTGGCTCGAGTAGTGCGGCGGACCGTTGAAATACTGCCCGACGAAGAAAGCATGGAACCGAGTGCGTCGCACCTCAATCGGGTAGGGAGTGCCCAGCGATTGAATGATCGGAGCAACGGGCGGGTTGACGGCCACGAGATCCGCCGGACGGATGCGGGCCGCATGTTGGGCCATGTCGAGCGTTGACGGGGGGATAACGTGCGAGCCCATTACTGTCGGGACTTCGCGGTTTTCCAGGCCTTCGATACCCGGCTTTAGGCTTCGTTTCATCGTATCCTCCATGACACCGATCGAATTTACCTGCCGTCTCCGTCGAGCGGAGGAGGTCCGATCTACGATCCGCGCCTCTTGCCACCATTCCATTCGACGCATCGGCCGCCTTGGTCCATCTGACAACGACCACAACCTCGCACCGAGTGCGGACTGTGCGGGTTACGCGGTTCGGTAGGGACTCGTTGCCGGCATCGTTCCGGCGAAGTCAAACGAGTGGCCAGATTGTGCGGATAATATCGGCCGTTTTTTCCGCTCCACCGCAGACGGTCGGCCACCTTTCAATACTCTTGACAGCCCTCCGCCCGTCATCGACGATGCGAGACTCAACGCCCATTCCGTTCGCAGCCGTTCGCGAGGATTATCCATGTCGCAGGCCCTCCTCTCTCGACCCGCCCGCCCGATCGTTCGTCAAACGAAGCTGCTCATCGACAACCGCTGGGTCGATCCTGTCGAGGGCGGGACGTTGGAGACGATCGACCCTTCGACCGGTGAGGTCATCGCCATCGTGGCCGCCGGCACCGCTGCCGACGTCGACAAGGCAGTCAAGGCGGCCCGCCGCGCCCTCGATCACGGACCTTGGGGCCAGATCGACGCCGCCGAGCGCGGGAACCTGATGTTTGGCCTGGCCAACCTCGTCGAGGGGCATGCCAAAGACCTCGCCGCGCTCGAATCGCTCAACTGCGGCAAGACGATCGCCGACTCCACGGGCGACCTAGAAGGGGTCGTCAACACTCTCCGCTACTACGCTGGTTGGGCCGACAAGATCGAGGGCAAAACCGTCCCCGTTCGCGGCAACTTCCTCTCCTACACGCTCAGGCAGCCTGTTGGAGTGGTCGGGCAGATCATCCCCTGGAACTTCCCGCTGCTGATGCTTGCGTGGAAGTTTGGCCCCGCCCTCGCCTGCGGCAACACGATCGTGCTTAAGCCGGCCGAGCAGACGCCGCTCACCGCCCTACGGATCGGCGAGCTGGCGATCGAGGCCGGGTTCCCGCCCGGAGTTATCAACATCATCAACGGTTACGGCGAGACCGCGGGCGCGGCGATGGTGGCCCACCCCGACATCGACAAGATCGCCTTTACCGGCCACGTCGACACCGCAAAGATCATCACCCGTCAGGCCGCTGACACCCTCAAGCGGACGACGTTCGAACTCGGCGGCAAGAGCCCGAACGTCGTCTTCGCCGATGCCGACATCGACGCAGCTGTCGAGGGGGCCTTCCACGCGATCTATTTCCACGGCGGACAGTGCTGCACGGCGGGGAGTCGCCTCTTCGTCGAGAAGAAGATCCATGCGGAATTCGTCGAACGGCTCGCCACGAAGGCCAAGGCCAGGAAGGTTGGCGACCCGCTCGACCCCGCGACCCAGCAAGGTCCGCAGGTCTCACAAGAGCAACTCGACAAGATCCTCCACTATGTCGGCCTCGGTAAGTCAGAAGGCGCGACGCTTGTCTCGGGCGGCGAGCGATCGGGCGACAAGGGCTTCTTCGTCGCTCCGACCATCTTCGACAACGTCAAAGACGACATGGCGATCGCCCGCGACGAGATCTTCGGGCCGGTCGTCAGCGTGTTGCCGTTCTCCACTTTCGAGGAAGTGACCGAGCGCGCCAACAACACCAGCTATGGCCTCGCCGCCGCCATCTGGACCAAGGACATCGACAAGGCCCACCTCTTCGCCAGGCAGGTGAAGGCGGGGACTGTCTGGGTCAACTGCTACCACGTTGTCGACACCACGACCCCCTTCGGCGGCTTCAAGATGTCGGGCCAGGGCCGCGAGAACGGCGAGGCCGCGCTCGAGCACTACAGCGAGACCAAGACCGTCACGATCAAGCTCGGTTCCTGAGACTCCTCCGGGATGACGGGGGGAAACGGCCGACCGACCGATCCCCCCGCCCTCTTTTTCCCCGTCCATGTCTTCTGGAACTCCGCGATGCCGAACCGCCCGCGCGTCATCTCGATAGCGGTCCTCCTGTCGGGAGCCTTCATGGGAGCCGAAGCGTTGCCGACGCCGCCGAGGAAGATCGCGCTCGACGCCGCCACCGTCGCCAAGCGACCCGCGCCGGGGACCGTCGTCCCGGGCGGGTTCGAGTTCACGGACGATGGCAAAGCCGTCACGTATCTCAAGTCGGAGTCGGCGAGCCTTGATCGCGTCCTCTGGCGGGCTGAGGTCGGGGGAGGCAAGCCGCCGACCGTCATCGCCCGCGCGTCAGGCAAGGGAAACACCGACGCCAACGTCTCGCCCGAAGAGGCGCTGCGGCGCGAGCGGATGCGGCAGGTCGATACCGGCATCACCACCGTCGTCAGAGCCTCGAAGGCCGACGTCTCGATCATCCCTCTCAACAGCGACCTCTATCTCCAACGAGGCGAGGGGCCGCTCGAACGCCTCACCGAGACCCCCTCTCCCGAAATCGACCCCAAGCTCACGCCCGACGGCACCAAGGTCGCGTTCGTCCGGGACAAGGAGCTATTCGTCCTTGACCTCGCGTCCAGGAAGGAAACCCAGCTCACCCAAGGCGCGACCGACGGCCTCACGCACGGCCTGGCCGAGTTCATGGCCGAAGAGGAGATGGACCGACACACCGGATTCTGGTGGTCGCCCGACGGCACCCAGATCGCCTATCAAGAGACCGACGAGCGGCACATCCCCCTCTTTTCGATCGTCCACGATGGCGCGGCCAAGCCGTCGGTCGAGACCCACCGCTATCCCTTTCCTGGCCAGGCCAACGCCAAGGTCCGACTCGGCGTGATCCCGGCGTCGGGCGGGGAGACGCACTGGATTAACCTCGACCAACCGGACCGAGAGTATTACCTGGCCCGCGTCACCTGGGAGACTCCCAAAGACTTGCTCGTCCAGGTCTTGCAACGCGACCAGACGCAGCTCGAATTGATCCGCGTCAATAGTCGCACAGGTCAGACGACACGGCTTCTCGAAGAGACGTCGGCCACCTGGATCAACCTGCACGACGACCTCCACCCGATCGCCGGCACCGGCGAGTTCGTCTGGGCCTCAGAGCGATCGGGATTCAAGCATCTCGAACTGCGCGATAAGGATGGAGACCTCGTTCGAACCTTGACCTCCGGAGAATGGGTCGTCGACTCCGTGATCGCGGTCGACCTCAAACGCCGCGAGGTCTGGTACACGTCGAACGAGGGCAACCCGCTCGGCTCCCGGCTCTATCGCGTCTCGCTCGACGGCGGGCCGAGTTCGCCCGTCACGCCCGAGGCCGGCACACATCGGGTCGCGGTCGCGGCGAATGGCGACGCGTTCGTTGACACGTTCTCCAGCGTCAATCGGCCCCCAGTCACGACCTTGCGTGACCGCTCGAACAGAGCCATCGAGACCCTCGACGACGCCGCAAACGACCCTCGTCTCGCCGATCTATCTTTGATCCCGCCCACGTTCGCCATGTTCCAGAATCGCGACAACATCCCGCTGCACGCCGCCTATTACCCGCCCCGATCGAAGGCCCTGGGCGATCGAGCCCCCCTCATCGTGATGCTTTATGGCGGCCCGCACGTCCAGTACGTCAGCGACCAGTGGGCAATGACGGCCGACCTCCGCGCCCAGTATTTCACCGAGCGCGGATTCGCTGTCTGGAAGGTCGACAATCGCGGGTCCGCGCGGAGGGGATTGGCCTTCGAGACGGCCATTCACAAAGACATGGGCTCGGTCGAGGTCCGCGACCAGGTTGACGGGGTCAAATTTCTGCTCTCGAATCACCCCGAGATCGATCCCGCCCGCGTCGGCGTCAACGGTCGGAGCTACGGCGGTTACATGACTCTCCGCTGCCTCACCGAGGCCCCCAAGGTCTTCCACGCCGGAGTCGCCGAGGCCCCCGTCACCGATTGGGATGGCTACGACACCTGCTACACCGAGCGCTACATGAGCACGCCCGAGAAGAACCCCGACGGGTACAAACGGGCGTCCGTCTTGGGACGAGTCGGCAAGATGAAGGGCAAGGTGCTCCTGATCCACGGCCTGATCGATGAGAACGTCCACTTCCGCCACACCGCACGACTCGTCTCGGCGCTGGTCGCCTCGGGCAAGACCTTCGAGATCTTGCCGATGCCCGAAGAGCGTCACTCATCACGCAAGCCGGCCAACCGCAAGCATGAGGTCGAGCGACTTCTCCAATTCTTCGAGTCGACACTCGGCACCCCCGCCAAATAATGCAAGTCCAGAAGAGTAACCCGTCAGATTCGCGGGACGAGCGGGACGCTCGAGGCGATCATCTCTCTGTGATCTTTGGCAATTCGGGATCCGGCATGTCGCGTCGGTGGCTCCACGGCCACGACCGCGACCGAACGAAGCCAATCTCTTCCCGATGACCTTCGTGACCGAACGAAGCCAATCTCAGCCTGTAGAGAATCGTGACGAAACGAAGCCAATTGCTCCCACCTGGCCCCTTGGCGATCCAGACCGAACGAGGCCAATCCGCCATGAGCCTACCGCAAAAGGGTCGCCACTGTGGACCGGTCTCCCGTCGCCGTAACACCTTTCGGCCCGATGATGGTCGCTTCAAGTGGTCCAATTCCCAACCCAGAAGAATCGGATAGCGAGTGCGTCATATCGCCGAACGAATTTTTCATGTGCCCTTGGGACACCCGACCCCTTGAAAGAAGCACGAAATGGACGCATGGATTCAGCTATTGCCGGACATTCCTCAGATTGCGCAAATCACCCAGAATAAAGACTTTCAGAGCAACCCAAACTCGCGGGAATCGGTCCAATTTGATTCCAAAGTGGTCGGGGTCGACAGGGAGGTCTGTGGTGCCTATAACGAACCGATTCGGCCGGCCCCTTGTTAAGGGTCGCCGTTCACCCTCGGATTGCGCATCGTGATGAATGTCTTGATTCGCGCCCGTCTGTTCACCCTCGTCGCGTCGCTCCTGTTGCTCGGCTTCCTGATCGTTCAGGACAAGCGAGTGAGCTACGAGCAGTCGATCAAGTCATTCTTTGCGGACAACGATCCCGCGATGGCCGTCTATCGACGCGCCTCCGAGGCATTCGGCGACGACAATTTCGTCTTCATCGCCTATGACGACCCTGATCTCTTCTCCCCCGCCGGGATCGGTCGCGTCTCCGAATTGGCAGCGGCGGTCGCTCCTGGGAAGATTGATGGCGTATCCCGAGTCGAGTCACTCGACGCCATGCCGCTCCTGTGGACGCTCGATGACGCCCTGATCGCGCTCGATAAGCTGCCGAAGTTCGCGCGAGACCCCGCCCTCCGCGCCATCAGATCCCAGCTCGGCACGCTTGCCGGATCGTCGAATCCATTCAATATCGCCTCTGCAATTCGATCAGCCGACGCAGCGGGCCTCGCCGACTTGAAGGCTCGGGTTATCAAGCATCCCCTGTTCAAAGGAACTCTCGTCGATGCCTCGGGCCGGACTACCGCCGTCGTGGCGCGGTTGAAGAAGACCGGTGAGCACGACGTGAAGGACACGATCCAGTCCCTCCGCGCAAACGCCGATGCCTTTGCCGATCGGCACGGATTACCCCGCCCGGCCGTCGTTGGGCCGCCGGTACTGCTCGCTGACGGCTTCTCTGCGATCGAGCGCGATGGCCGGCGTCTCGCCGCAGTCGGGATGATCCTGATCGGGCTCGTGACTCTCACAGCAACGCGCTCACTCTGGTGGGCGATTATCCCGATCCTCGCCGGCTGGCTGGTCTGGCTCGCGACCGAGTGGATCCTGGCGACGTTTAACCTCAAACTCTCGCTCTCGGGTGGTCCCCTAGTCGCGCAGATCATCGTCCTGACGATGCCCGCCGCGAGCCATCTGGCGATCCACTTTCGCGACTACCTCCGCAAACAGTCCGACCGAGGGCTCGCCGCGCGATCGACCTTGAGGGCCGTCTCGACGCCGATCGTCTGGACAGCCATCACCGGGGCCATCGGATACGGGGCGCTGATGACCAGTTCGGTGGTGCCGATCCAGCAGTTCGGCGTGATCCTCGGGATCTGCACCCTGGTCGCGTCACTGCTCACGATGGCGCTGGCACCGGTCGCGATGTTGCCGCTGTTCCGAATGGAACTGCCGGTGAAATTCGGGACAGAGTCGATGGTCGAGGGTCGGATGACGCGACTCACCGCCTGGGTCGAGCGACATCCGGCTGCGGTGGTCCTGAGTGTTCTCGCGATCGTCGTCCCGGTCACTTTCGGCATGAAACGGCTGACCTACGAGTCGAACTATATCAACGCCTTTACCCCGTCCTCCCGAGTCGTCGCCGACTATAACATCGTCGAGTCGAGGCTAGGCGGGATCGGCGTCGTCCAACTTGTGGTGCCTTTCGACAAAGCGGTAACGCCTGAATCGCTCGATAAGCTCCGTCGGCTTGACGAATCGCTCACAGGAGGCGACCGATCCCGGCCTCATGCCGATTACGTCCTCTCGCTCGCGACCGTGCTTGACCCTGATCGACGCATCTCCGCGATGCCACCCGAAACGGCCCGGCGCATCCTGGCGACCAAGCTCGACTTGATCGCCGCCTCGCCTCAGGCCGAGCTGATGACTGGCTTCTGGAACCGAGATCACGACCCCGACCGCGATCATGCGCGCGTCCTCGTTCGCCTCGTCGAGCAGCAGCCCACGGCCACCAAGAATGCCATCTTTCAGCGAGCGCTCAACGACGCCAAGTCCGACTTCGGCCCCAGTTCCTATCTGACCGGCCTGTCGTTCCTGATGACCAAGACCACCGAAGGTGTGATCCTCACCCAGTGGACGACCTTCTTCTGGTCGGTCGCCGGGATCTTGCTGATGCTGACGCTTGCCCTCCGAGGCCCACTGCTCGCCGCGCTAGCGATGGTCCCGACGCTGCTCGCCGTCGGTCTGGTACTGGGCCTGATGGGCTGGCTGGGTATTAAGCTCGACATGGCCACCGCGCTCGTTGCGAGTGTCGCCCTCGGACTCTCGGTCGATGACACGTTCCACTGCCTGCTCCAATTCCGGAAGTCCCGCAAGACGATGCCGTTCTCGGAGAGCCTGGAGTCAAGCTATTCTGTTACCGGCCCAGGTGTGCTCCTCTCCAGCTCGGCCGTCGCGATCGGCTTCCTCGCCCTTCGCCTCAGCGAGTTCTCCCCCTTCGCAAACTTCGGCACGATGGTCGGGATCGCGACGGCGGGCAGTACGATCGGTAACCTGATCCTCCTCCCCGCCTGTTTGACGCTCGGAAATCGCAGGCAAGAACGTCGAGCGGCACAGGCCTCGTCTACCCCGCCAGCAACATCAATCAAATAATAGCATATGGATTCAATTCATTTGGCAAAGTGATGGCGTTCTTCGAAGACCGGATCGCCCACTGGGACGACAGGACGCCCGACGCGAAGCCGACGGGGACGAAAAGCCGCCCGCGCTGACCGCGACGCTTTACCCAAAATCATAGCGTGCTAAGGCTTGCTTTCAGCTTCCGGCTGACACAGGCGAGATATTAGGGGTGGCACAGCAGTTGCCTGATAGATCGCAGGGTCTAGCTTTAAGTATCTATTGAGGTTGCTTCATCCCCTAATTAAAGTGTGGCGACCCTGATATGAAATCTCTTCCAATGCAACTCTCCCCGCGTCAGTGGTTGGGCTCTCGGAACTCGGCCACCACGAACCGCCGCCCAAGGCGATGCGCCATTGAAGTCGGACAGCTTGAGGGCCGACTCCTGATGGCGACCGACTTGACGGCCCCTACCACCTTGGCAGCCGTCGTCAGCGGCCATCTCGGCAATAACGATTTCTACACCACCCCGGTCGCGATCGGCCTGAGCGCCACCGATCCCGACAACGCCCCGGCTTCGCTGACGACCTTCTACAAGGTTGACAGCGGCCTTTTCATCCAGGGTAACTCGCTGACGGTGGGCGACGGGGTCCACACCATCTCATTTTACTCGGTTGACCCCGCCGGCAATGTCGGGCCGACCGGTTCGCAGAGCGTCAACGTCGATATGACGGTACCGACGGTCACGGCCGTCGCGAACCCGTCGAGCCTCTTTCCGCCCAACCATAAGTTCCTCCCGATCACCGTGAGTGGTCACGTCACCGACACTTCGGGCGGTGTCCCCACGACGGTGAACTATCAGGTTGTCGATGAGTACGGGAAGGTCCAGCCGAGCGGGACCGCCGCCGTCGACGCCAACGGGAACTATTCCTTCGTCGTTCCGCTCCAGTCAAGTCGACTTGGCCAGGACAAGGATGGGCGACTGTACACGATCACCGTGACGACGACCGATCAGGCCGGCAACGTGGGATCGGCGACGACTTTTGTGACGGTCCCGCATGACCAGGGGCACCACTCGGGCAACGGTAACAACGGGCAAGGTCACGGTGGGGGGGGCAAGGTCAATCATGGAAAAGGTCACGGCAACCACGGACACGGTCGCGGAAGTGACGGCGTCACAATCGTCATCGTACCGCCGGGTCAGACGGGTGACATGAACCTGAATGGCGACAACGGACAGGGACCCAACGGCAACAACGGGAAAAACAAGGGTAGTCATGGACACGGCTGATCTTCTTGGACCGCGTTCA